>CAYSLN010000048.1:0-13409 GCA_964431825.1 uncultured Pirellulales bacterium
CCCAAATGAACCAAATGATATTGTCCTGCTGGAGCAGAACAGCTACTGGAGATATTTCAAGGGAACCGAGGAACCTACAAATCCGATTGATGAATGGAGACAGCCGGGCTTCAACGACGAGGACTGGCTCATTGGACAAACCAGTATCGGCTTTGGAGATGGAGACGATATCACCGTTCTGGATGATATGTCTACCTGGCCTTATTACACGGTTTATCTGCGAAGTACATTCGAGATAACAGACAAAGACCAGGTGCAGGAATTAAAACTGCACGTGTATGTCGATGACGGCTGTATCATCTACATTAACGGAACCGAGGTCAAGAGGATGTACTGCAGCGCTGGCGATAAATTCTATAACAGCACCACTGGCGTGTCGGACCACGAGGCTCCCTGGCAAACAGGTATTTATGAAGATGTGACCTTGACGGGTCCCTATGATTATCTTGTGAATGGAACGAATGTGATTGCCGTTCATGCCCTGCAAACCACCATCAGTAGCAGCGACTTCTCAATCGATGTCTCTGTAAGCATGTCAAGCGGGGATCCTGTTGAACCTGCTCTCGTTCCGCCTCTCGGAAAAAGCAAGTACGAGCTTAATGCTACATGGGAAAGCGACGAAATAACAAACCCAGCTGAACTCGATATACAGATACCCGGCTCCGTAGTTAGAGCCGGCAGAACCTATCGTGTTCGCAGCAGGATGAAAGATAACACAGGCAGATGGAGTCACTGGTCGGAGCCGATTGAGTTTGTTGTGGGCGAGGCAATAGGAGCTGACATCCTCAACTTCCTCCGTGTAAGCGAGCTTATGTACAATCCCGTAGCCGATTCGGGCGGAACTTATGATAATGATGATTTCGAGTTTATCGAGCTCAGGAACATAAGCACAACAGAGACACTTGACCTCAGCACAGTTTCGATTACGGACGGAGTCGACTTTGCCTTTGCAGGCAGTAACGTGACGAGTCTCGGCCCCGGTGAATTCGTTCTTGTGGTGAAAAACCAGACCGCCTTTGAATCTCGTTATGGAACGGGTCTTTCGAGTCAAATCGCCGGCACCTATGACGGAAGCTTTGCCAACGACGGAGAAGACATCGAAATATCCGATACATGGAACGGCCCAGTAGTAAGCTTTACCTACAATGACGGCTATGGGTGGCCGCAGGCCCCCGATGCCGGCGGGCACTCGCTTGTGCCAAAGGCCTGGTGGGCTATGGAAGACCAGCAGGCGGGGATATTGAATTACTCGGGTAACTGGCGACAAAGCTCATATATCAACGGCTCACCCGGCTCAGAAGACCCGGCACTACCGTCAAAAACTATCGTCATAAACGAATTCATGGCGCATACCGATTACTCCAACCCCCAACATCCGGAGCATACTTCTAACGACTGGATTGAGCTGTATAATGCATCAGGCTCAACAGTCAATCTGGGAAGCGATTGGTATCTCAGTGACGATGTGGAAGATCTTAAAAAATACCAGCTCCCCTCGGCGGCTCTGCTTTCGGGCGACTTTATCAGCTATGATGAGGTTACGGGTTTCCACAACCCAATTACAAGTGGCTTTGGCTTGAATAAGGCCGGCGAAGATATATTCCTCTCGTATCTGCCCGGCATCAGCGGCGTTGACCGCGTGGTTGACTGCATCAAGTTCAAGGGCCAGCAAAGCACTATTTCTCTCGGCAAGTATCCCGATGGCGGAGACTACTGGTTCAGCATGGCAGGCTCCCGCGACCTCCCCAACACCACGCCTAATGCACATGTTGTTATCAGTGAGTTGATGTATCATCCCCTGGAAGCCAGCACCAATGATGAATACATAGAACTTTACAATCCTACCGGTTCGACAGTACAACTTTACAACATCGACGGTTCATGGCGATTCGACAATGCAGTCTCTTTCACGTTCCCCTCGGGCATATCGATGGCCCCTGGGACCACCATTGTTGTACTTCCGTTTGACCCCCAAGTCGACACGGCTCTATTGACGGCGTTCGAAACCGCTTACGGCTGTGATTTAACCGCTAACGTGAATGCATTCGGCCCTTATACGGGTAATCTATCGAACGGCGGAGAAAGACTTGCACTCGAAAAACCCCAGGCTCCCGACCTGCCCGATGTGGATAATTCTTGGATTATCATTGACCAGGTTACCTACAGCGATTATCACCCCTGGCCGGCCACGCTCGATGGAACAGGGGATGCCCTTGAGCGTATTTCTTCCTCGGGCAGTGCTTCCGGCGATGACCCGAACAACTGGCAGGCATCCACACCAACACCAGGCCTGTAAAAACCTGACAAACCGTTGGTAAACCGTGCAGGCTTTCAGACTTCCATCCAACCAGGGAAATTACCACAAAAACTTGAGATTCCAGAAAGTATCGCTATGATAAACTATTACTGTACGACGTATATATTGGCTCGGTCCATAGGCTCATGTCTCAATCGGTGCTAATAGCCGATTCAGTCAGTAAAGGAAACGCTACGCAGAGCAGCTATGGCTTACGCTCTTTGCCAAAGCCCCGGAGATAACTCTCTTCGACTTCCGCCAGATGCTATGGCCTACCCGCGATTCGGCCCGCGCCGACTGGCACGGAACACAAACCAGCTTCGACTTTGATAACATGCTCGAACCCATCAAGCTGGACGATGGAACAACTCTGACCCCAACCACGATGGCCCGCGCCGCAGGATATGCCCTCGAACAGGTTGATGGCTTCCTCGACAAGCTGGGCAAGCCGATCGGCGTCAAGAGCTACAAGCACTATCACTCAACAGGCGAGGACTTTCTCCACAACTACCTCGGCATGTGTGGCATCCCGATGGACCTTGTCCCCGAATTCCCAGCCGACGCCAATACAATCTTCCTGGCCGAATCCGCAAAGTTCGACAACACCATCGTGGACAAAATCAAGCGACAGTTAGCTGTAGGCAAAACGGTTGTTATTACGTCCGGCTTACTAAAAGCCCTCCAGGGCAAAGGAATAGAAGATATAGTCGAACTTGAATACACCGACAAAAAGGCCGTCTTTAACGAGTTTATGCTCGGTCGAAGACTCGGCTATCAAACGAAATCGGATATTGTCATCCCGCAAATCAAGTACCTCACCAACGACTCCTGGGAAGAAATCTCCTGTCTGGCTAGTGGCATTGGCTACCCCATCCTGCACTCGGCCGACTATACCAACAGCAAACTCTATGTCCTGACCATCCCGGATAACTTCGGTGACCTGTACAACTTCCCCGCTGAGGTGCTGACAAGAATCAAAGAACTGCTGACACAAGACCTCTATGTCGCCTGGATTGCCAAAACCACGTCGTTCTGTTCGTCTACGACAACGATACCTTTATCTTGGAGTCCTTTTTGCCGGACAGCGTTGACGTCAGAATTGTCACCGATAAGCGAATCACCAGCCTCCGTGACATACTCTCCGGCGAACTGCTCACTGGACAAGTGCTCTCGCAACACCGAAGGTGGGGCCCGCCGACAGATACTGGCAGGCTTTCTTACGATACGCAGGTAAAACCTCACTCTTTTCGTCTCTTTAAGTGCGAGTAATACAAACTATTAAAGTTTAAGATACTATAGAGGCCGTCATGCGTATAAATCGCGCCCCTTGAACAAACCATCGCAGCAGGTGTTTGACATATAAATCGAAAAATGATAATCTCTGAGCTTTAATTTGCCTAAACGGATAGGGCAGGAAAAAATAAAACTATATAGTTATGACGGGAACAGCGATATGGATAACGTAAAAGTTCTTTCTGTCGACAGTATCGGTAGGGGGTTCATCCCCGAAGAATACCTCCCGGCTGGACAGGACCAGTGGTACATCCGCAACAAACAGTTCAGCAAGGCAGACAAACCTTGGCGACATCTGCGCGCGCATGAGGTTGAGCTGCTGGTGAAAAACGGTAACTACTGCGAAAACTGGGACAATATATTTGTCACCAACGAGTTTGATACCAGCCAAATAAGGAACAACGAGTTTTTTGGTTTCATCAGAATAGGCCGCCTCAGTGAAGTCGTCCTGGAACACCATGATTTACAGCTCCCAGTCGGAATTATTAACAGCCGAATAGTTGCATGTGACATAGGCGACGATGTTGCAATTCACGATGTTCGCTATCTGGCACACTATATAATCGGTGATCACTGCATACTTGCAAACATAGATGAAATGCACACCACTAATCATGCGAAATTCGGCAATGGTATCGTCAAGGACGGCGAATCAGAAAACGTTCGGGTAATGCTTGATATAATGAACGAGACAGGCTCTCGGCAGGTCTTTCCTTTCGACGGCATGATACCAGCTGATGCATATATCTGGGCCAGGTATCGCGACGACACGACCCTGCAAAAAAAACTCAAGGAAATTACACAAAACAGATTCGATGCAAAACGCGGCTACTATGGCACCGTTGGGGCTCAATGCGTAATCAAAAACAGCCGAATCCTCAAAGATGTCAAAATTGGCTCTCATTGCTACATCAAGGGCGCTAACAAGCTCAAAAACCTTACAATCAACTCATCAGAAGAAGCTTCTACACAAATCGGAGAGGGCGTTGAACTGGTAAACGGTATCATCGGTTTTGGATGCCACATATTCTATGGTTGCAAGGCCGTGCGGTTCATCCTCGGACCAAACTCCAACCTCAAATATGGAGCCCGCCTCATCAATTCATTTCTCGGTGATAACTCTACCATCTCCTGCTGCGAGGTCCTCAACAACCTGATATTCCCGGCTCACGAGCAACACCACAACAATTCCTTCCTCATAGCATCCATCGTAATGGGCCAAAGCAACCTCGCCGCCGGCGCAACCATTGGCTCCAACCATAACAGCCGAGCCAACGATAATGAGATTCAGGCAGGCCGTGGCTTCTGGCCTGGACTCTGCGTCAGCCTTAAGCATTCCTGCCGCTTCGCCTCCTTCGTGCTGATTGCCAAGGGCGACTTCCCCGCCGAACTCGACATACCTGTTCCATTCTCGCTCCTGAACAACAACGTATCAAAAGACTGTCTGGAAGTCATGCCCGGCTTCTGGTGGCTATATAACATGTACGCTCTGGCCAGGAACTCATGGAAGTTCCAGACACGCGACAAGCGAAAGGACAAGGTCCAGAACATTGAATTCGACTCGCTCGCTCCCGACACGATTGAGGAAATTATCTCGGCTCGCCGATTGCTCGAGATATGGACTGCTAAGGCCGACATCCGGCAAAAAGGCAAAGACCCCGATGGACAAAACCACGATGAACTTGCCCGGACAGGCCGAAGTCTCCTCCAGAATCCTGAAGAATCCCTCCGTGAACTCCAGGTCCTCGGCGAAAACATGGAGAAATCAACACGCAATGTTGTAATTATAAAGCCGGCACTCGGCTACAAGGCCTACGACCAGATACTTCATTACTACGCTATAAAAAATCTCGTAGACTATATGGAATCTAATCCCAACGCCAATCTTGCCTCGATGTCCCAGGCACTGGCTGGCGAACATATACGTCAATGGGTCAACCTTGGAGGCCAGCTTATGCCCGCCTCCGATGCGGATAAAATAAGAGCAGACATAGGCTCAGGCAAGCTCGGCACCTGGGACCAGATACATAAAAGATATGATGCTGTCTGGGAGAAGTACCCACTCGCCAAACAGCAGCACGCATTTGCAACACTATGTGAGATTTCCGGTACAGATAAACTCGACAAGAACAAGTGGTTTGAACTACTGGACAAGGCCGTCGAGATTCAGCAGTACATCTGCGACCAAGTATATGCCTCACGAAAGAAAGATTTCGATAATCCGTTCTGCCAGGCAACATACAGAAACATAGACGAAATGACCGCCGCAATCGGCACAATAGAAGATAACAGTTTCGTAAAGCAGGTCCGAACTGAAACAGAAGAGTTTAACAAAAAGATAGAGCAAATCAAAAAACGAGCTTAAAATGGGCTAAGAAAACAGCTCCGATTATTAATTCTAGAAAAAGGAGAAGCTATGAATATTTCCGATTCCAAGTACTCGCAATACATGTTGGTCAGAGAAATGATGGACACCGTAGATATCGTAAAGGGTTTCGACACCAACCAAACCAAAGAGGTCGCACAAAAAATAAAATCTGTCGGAAGACTCCTGCTTACGGGCGAAGGCTCCAGCAGAATCTTCCCTGCAAAAAATGCCATCCGCAAGTCACTAAGATGGGGGCTGGACCTTCAAATCTCCACCGATGGCTCTCGGCAGTCTGCAGAATATGACCTCTCAAAATTCGCTGCTTTCTGTGCCTCCAACTCAGGTCGTACCAAGGAGGTAGTACTGCTCGCTAAGAAACTCGCCGAGCAGGGCAACGAGAATCGTTACGGCCTGACCGCAAATGAAAAAACTCTACTGGAAGAAGCCTGCAGCGAAACATTTGTCCTTACCTGTGGCTGGGAACAGGCCGTCGCCGCAACTAAAAGCGTGATAGAACAGGCTCTGTTCTACGAATCTATCCTGCGGCATATAGCGGCAACAATCGATAAATTACTCTGCACCGAACTATCGGGAAAGCTCGCAAAAGCACTCACCATGCCTGTTGACCAGAAAATCATACAGGCCGCAGCCAAGGCCCCAACCATCTATTTCGCAGGGTACAATGATGGCGTCGCCGAAGAGCTGACACTCAAAACCAATGAAATCACTCGAAAAAAATCCGATTTCCTGGAGGGCACATACGCAGTCCACGGCATAGAAGAGGTGATGGATAAAAACGACATCGTTTTCGTTGTAGACCCCATCGAAGATGAAATAGGCAAGTTCAAAGAAGTGCTCGTAGACGGAGTCGGTCTGACGATAGTAGCCATCTCTGCCAAAGACACACCCTTCGCAACAATCCGTGTCCCCGAAGCGGGTGAATTGTCTCCCTATGTATACCTCTGTGCAGGCTGGAACGTCCTTGTTGAGATAGGCATGACTCTCGGCATAAACCTTGATAAGCCCGAACGCGCCCGCAAAGTCGGCAACGAACTTATCACTTGACCGTAGCCGTAAAGCAGTTTTGACGCTGTCTAAAACTATTTCGCTTCGACCAGTATCTGGATCGGCCCTAACAGTCCCGATTCGAGAAGTTCCCAATCCCTCCGGATTGTAATATTAGTTCGGGTAAAACGCTCATCCTCTGGCAGCCCTCGGTCTCCCACCAATCGGTTTCGCCACGAATTGACCACATCTATCTCCAGCACGTTTTCCCCGCTCCTCAGCAACCCGCTTATCTCAACCCTAAATGGCTTACACCAAACGACACCCGCATCCTTACCGTTGAGATGAACCTGCGCAATCCCGACATCACCCACCCGGCCCAAATCAAGCAGATAACAATCCCCATCCTGTTTCGTAAAAGAAAAACCTTTGGTATATGTCGCTTTTCCTGAATAGTAGCGAATCCCTTCATTAGCATTTTCGGTCCAGCTTTCTAACTCTGCAAACTCCACCTTCTCCGGCCCACCCCACTTCGGGTCAAATCCAACCTGCCACGGCCCCCCAATTGTTTCCACAATGGTATATTCGGGAAAATTAGACTTCGCCGTGCCGTTCTCCCCAGGAGTAATCTTTTCACGAAAAATTACAAACATCGAACCGTAAGGACCAAATTTCAGCGGGACCTTAGTCCGGTCTTCTTCCTGTCGGAACGCGCCGACTTCTCGAATTTGTCCCGTTACCGCATCCCACAGCTCCGGTCGTCTGCCACTGACCCGAAAACTGCACACACCATCCTCCTCCTGCTCTTTCTGATTGCAAACAAAATAAACATCCGCGTTGTCAATCACATAATGAATATAATCGAACACCGAATCAGACTGTGCACCACTAATTTCAAAATCAGGCAAAATACCCTCTTCCAAAAGAACCTGCTTGGCGGACTTCCCCCAGACCACTTTACCCTGGCCATAACGATGGCTCCCTGTCTCTTCCGGTTTCTTTCCCCAAACCGCATTGGCAATCTTTCCAAATTCCTTTTCGCTTCCAGGCCAACCTACCAAACTAACGGCCTTTTCAGGCTTTGGCCCAACAACCAACAGTCCCCCTCCAACGAGTTCCTGCACCTTTTTCAGCACCGCCAAAAACAATACCCTGTGATTCGGTAGCACCAAAAGCCGATAGCTCATCCCGCTTGGCAGCACCACTCGATTGTCCCGCACCTGAGCCTTCAGTAATACCTCTTCATTCGTCACATCATAATCATAGCCCGGCAGCACTCCCGCCGGGTCCGCCTCCTTCATCTGCACAAGGTTCGGCACATGGTCTCCATAATAATACAGAACATCCGCCTTAAATTGCCCCTGCTGCAAAATAAACTGACAGCGATTCAGATAACGAATGAAAGCCCCCGCTTGCTCCCACCACGTCACCTGAGGATTAAAGTGCGTCCCCGCAAAATACTCCTGTCCGGGATATCCCATTTCCTTCGGCGAACAGGTAAAAGTGTGAACAAAAACAAGATTCATCCCCGAACAAACCTCGTGGTCGAACCTCGGCTTTTGTCTGGCCCAGAGTACGTCATTCCACTGCATCTCGATTGAAGTAAAAGCCTCTGCCCCGACCAGTTTCCTGCCGTAAATATGTGCCGCAGATGCCGGCTGTTTCATGAAAAACCAGTTCTCCGGCTTCTGCCGATGTGGCGCATATATCCAAAATTCTCCGAATGGCATCGTACTTCGCCCCAAACATTTCAGAGCATCGAACGGCCCCGCGTGCGGACCTCCCGATTCCGGATGAATCCCCAATTCGTACTTTGCAGCCAGACGTGCAAATTCCTCATAATGATTCTCAGCTACGCAATCCCCGAGCGTTTTGCGAAAGTCGGCTAAAAATCGATTGCTCACATCACGGCTTTCAACTATTTTGCCGGCTATAATCGGCAAATACACAACAGGGTCATAACCCCGCCGTTTTTTAAACTCCTCAGGAAACTTTTCTGTCCAGTTCGCTCCGCCACATTCCCAACTGTCCGTAGTCAGATGCTTCAGCGTCACCCCTACCAGCGGCCTTACGTCTTCAAGCAATGGCTCAACAACCTTTTTCCAATAAGACCCAATTGCACCCTTGTCCATGTAATCAATCACCAGACCTTCCCAGCCCTCACTGGAAGTAGACACACTGCTGCCGTTCAGAGTATAACCAAATCGAAAAACTACCCACCGCCCCGCAGGAACGTCCCAGTCAAGCTGTCCATTGGAATCCATATACCGGCTGATATCCACAATCTCACCCAGCTTCGTATCTTCCTCTCCTTCCTTTCCCGAAACATCAGTCAGCAAAAAACGACAATCAGGTGCAGACATCCCCAATTCCTGAAAAATCGCTTTTTCCTTCAGGTTACGTATTGGTCGCTTCGGTGGGGCAGGGGAGTCGCCTTCAAAAGACCTTTCTGGATAAGCCAAAACAACAATATCCTGGTAATAATTCCCCCGCTTCTTCGGCTCGGCCAGCTTTTGCCGGTAGGTCTCCGGCCCGGTTACAAACGTTTGAGACCACGTCAGCATCTTCGCCGATTCTTCCGGCTCAACAACTGGCCCGCCTAAATTCCAACCGCTCTGAATATTCAGGCTAAGCTCCAGCCCAAGCCGATACGCCTCATACACCGCATGCTTAAATAGCTCTCTCCAGGTGGGACTTAAAAATGCCGGTCCCGCCGGTATCTGCCGATTGCCCCATTGCTCAGCTCCACCCGCATCAACTATCAGAGCTCCGCCAAATCCCTTCTCTTTCATCTGCTCCAAATCACGCGTGATCGCATCCTTCGTCACATGGCTGTTTAGCCACCACCAGTAACACCGTATCCCGTATTCTGCCGGCGGGTTTTGAAATTCCTGTTGGATAAATGCCAGTTTCTCCTCCGCAAAAACGCATTGAAAAAATACACAGACACAAAACCATGATAACAGACCAACTAATAACGGACTATTTTCTTCGTTCTGTCTCTTCTTAACCATTCCTCACCTCTATACAATTAGAGCTTCGACGTTCTCATAAATATTAACATGTATTCTTTACCGGCAATTGGTGTCCGAGCCTTCAATTTGCCCCGAAGCCACTCTGTCTATGTTCACTAATACTGGTTGTCATTTGCCCATGAGTGTGACAGCAGCATTTGCTGCGCCGTACAAAGAGATGGAGTAATCCTTGATAATATAAACCGGTATTTTCTTTAACAGTGGCCTTATATTGGGATTATAGTTCGCCTCAAAGTTTTTCATAAAAAGATTATCTTCTAAAAAGAGCCACTCGTTTTTTGTCACAATACCACCTGCAAGATACAAACCTCCCAATGGCAAAAAAATAACAGCAAGACTACCGGCAAAACTGCCATACATCTTGATAAAAAGCCGCATAATATCCTTACAAATCTTATTATCCTTGGCATTCACCGAAATTAAAGCAGGTTTACCTTCATCTCCCGTCTCATCTATTTCTTTTAATACACCTTCTATCTTTATGTTCTTCTTATCTTTAACATAATGGTAGATATTAGAAATACCCTGCCCTGAAACAAAAAGTTCTACTCCGGGAGCCATCCCTGTTTTATTGGCAACATATTCCTTTAGCTTTATTGTCTCATCATCAAATGCCGCAAAACCGGAATGTCCACCTTCAGATGGATGTGCCCTGTATTCTCCACCTCTGGCAGTAAGAAATCCCACACCCAATCCCGTGCCGGCACCTACTACCGCCTTAGTTGTCCCGCCCGGCTCCGGGAATTTACCTTCTGTCGTGGGAAGCTTCGTTATCTGTTCTGGATTGTTCACACCTAAGGTGGGGATCCCATAGCCAATGGCTAAAAAATCGTTGATAATAAGAGTATCTATCTTTAATGATTTTTTTATTGCGTCCCCGTCAATATCCCAATCACAATTCGTAAGCTGGCAATAGTTGTTTTCAACCGGTCCTGCTGCACTAATACAACAAAGGTCTATTTTCAAAGATGGGTTTTTCTCCTTTGCTGCAGCTATTACCTCTTTTGTCGGGTTTATAATCCCATTAATCTCCTTTGACTCGAAACGACATTTTAAAATAATAGTGTATTTCTTGTCCTTTTCCCCAACCAGAGCAAGATTTGTATTCGTACCCCCGACATCTCCTGCTAATATCACCTTATTGTAATCAAAGTCCGAACTTAGCCAGTTTATTTCCATATTTATTATGCCCTTATTACTGATTAGTATTATATCACAGCCCAGGCCTGAAAACCCTTCTCCTCAATGACCCTTTTTGATATTTCTTTATCTACAAGCTTCGCACGTTCAACCTGAGCTTGAGCAAGATCATATTCGCTCTCTCTATACATGGTTTCTCCGAGTTTTAGATAGAACTTTATAAGAAGTTCGTCTCTCTGCTCCGCCTTCACTTTCCCATTGGCAAGGGCAATCTCTAATGCACGCGTAAAACCATCCGTATCGACCCGGGCTTTTGTTTCATAAAATCCGTGTTTTCCACCTTCTCTTGAGCGGGAAGAAGAACCGGCTGTATTCTGAGGAATTCTGTAAAGCGTTGGCATCTCTCCGCAATAGACGAACTTTCCACCTCCTGCTGAATATCTCATCCATGTATTTGAATCCTCGGAAACCCTTTCTTGAGGAAAAGGATATTTATAGGCTAATTCTGTCTCTACCACCGTTGCCGAGGTAAGATTCGTGTAGCCCTTTTCCGTTCCTATTTCTATCCATGCATTTAGCCCCTGTGGCGGGTTCCCCTGGTGACCTTCTAAAATCTCAATAATTGACTGAGTTAAATTCTTCGTAGGTACTATCTTACTGTTCTCGTCTATAACCTTAAAGGTGGAATAAACCACACTTGTCTCAGGGTCTTGCACAAAGATTCTCCTTGCCACCTCCAGTCTTCGCTTATCAGAGATGTCATCTGAATCGTTAAAGAGAACTATAGGCGAATTATGTTTATACGCCCATTTTATACCCAAATTCCGGCAATAACCGGGACCGTCATTTGTATGCTTCTTAATAACATATATTTTGTCCGGGTCTTTGGCCTTTACCTCATCAAGATAATCAATCGCCTCCCTGCATGGGGATAGATCGTCAATGATTACAAGCTGCCAGTTAGAATCCGTCTGATTGAATATGTTCTCCAGTGCCTCATCTAAATATCTTTTCGTCACAAAATTTTCATCCCGCCAGTGAGGCATGACAAATGTGGCAATCCCGTCTTTATAACTTCTATTAGACATTTAATTCTCCTTTTAAGACTTCAAAACTAAAATCCTGGGAATGAAAATCAATTCCTCCTCCTAACAACGAATACACTCGATTCCCCGCATATGCCGGACCTCGAGCGACCTCCCATAGGCAACGCAGTAAAAAACACTTCCAGCTAATCTGGGAGCAATGCATAAGTTTCCCATATACATGACCTTTTTTAATCATCACTTAATTTGTTGTACCAGTTGAATTTCAGGAAGACCGACGTCACAACAAGAACACCAAGGCAGATGACAAGGGGTTCGAACTTCCGAAGAACCAGATAAATCGCAACTAACATAAATGTTACCTGCCAGGCGATACCGACCGCCACGTTTACCATATCACGTGCAAATCCCTTGTTAGGCTCAAAGCCTGCGTCCTCGGCAATAACCTTCTGCTGAATCGGCCCCCAGAAACCCCAGGGTCGAACACTGCGGTAGAAATCCTTCAAAACCTCTTCATCCTCTGGCTTTGTCAGAAGGCTTACCACAATAGATGACAATATGCTCACCCCTAAAATAACAGGAAATACCGCCAGATTCTTCTCGAGCGTCCATATCGTCGACTCACTGTGAAATATAATCGCAAAAGTAAGCGCAGTGACAATCCCCGAAATCATACCAGCGAAGTATCCGAAGCCGTTGAACCGCCACCAGTGCCATTTCAAAACGTTCGGCGCAGTGTAACCACCATACAACCCGGTCACCACCCATTGGGTAACCGTGTGAATCGAGCCCGTCATATAACCGAAGAGGATGCCGACTACCACTACGATAATCGAGCAAAGATAACTGGCGATTACGTAAACTTTTGGCGAGCCGTTACGATTGATATATCGTTTATACACGTCGTTGACCAGATAAGACGCCCCGCAGTTAACAGTGGCATCGAATGTGCTCATAAACGCTGCAATTAGACCTGCCAGAACCATACCGACCAGTCCAATCGGCAAAAAGTTGTTAATCACGTATGGCAGCACCTGCTCAAAATCTACCTTCTCACCTGCAGCAGCCATTTCGTTGAGATTGCCACTGAAGAATACCAGACCCAGAATTGCTATCCCCGTTATCATCAAGTACCGCGGAAAGTTCAGGACCACTGAAACGAACCAGCTCATAAGCGCCGCTTCCTTTGGGCTGCGTGCGGCAAGTATCTTCTGCATGTCGTAGTT
>CAYSLN010000049.1:0-1930 GCA_964431825.1 uncultured Pirellulales bacterium
ACCTTATATGCGATGTGCAGAAGCTGGCGAAGATGGGGGTTATAATTTTTACATGACTGGTCGTGCCTCAAAGCTGAAGCGAATGTCTGTCCATCCCATTGTTCAACCTCATTCGGTACTGGCAGCTTGGTTTTGTCGATATCAATGATCGTTGCGTATGGCCCAGACAACTCATCTATGCGTGAAAACGCCCTGGCGTACGCTTCTTTGGCAATTGCAAACCCGTCTCCCTCGGCCATTGCCAGGCCGATAAGCTCTTCGAGCCAGGTCGTACCCGCAGTTTTAATGTGAAGGCCGGCATCAAACTTCTTCAGGGCCTTAGCTATCGGGCCATAGATTGAGAACTTGTCACTGCCGGAGTGAATGCTAAGTTTAAGTTCCTTAGGTAAGCCGAATTCTTTGACTGCAAAAGCAACTACCGCCAGGTCCTCTTCAAATTCTTTTGCAAACTTTGCTACATCGCCGACGTAGTCCACGCCTTTGTTAAATCGGCCTGTGAATTTCGGCGCGATGGTCCGGGCAGGTACTGCTTCGTCAACGATCGCGGCCAAGATAAAGAACATTTCGACAGGCGTCTGCGGCTGGTCGGTCTCATCCATTGAAACTTCGGTAATGAAGTTATCGGCGCCTTTAGCCACCACAATGTGGCGATAAATTTTGCCCGCCTGCTTAGCCGCCAGAAGATACTTGTTTGCTATTGCTCTGACTCGTTCTTTGGTGATATCGAAAGTTTCATTAATCCCGTCAATTTCAAGTGAACCGATATACTTCTTGTGCTTTTGAACAAAGGAGTTCACGTCCGCCTGGTCTGTTGCTTTGCCGATGAAATCTGCAACATCAAGCGTGAAAAAGTCGCTGGACTCGACAAACTCATCGACGTTATCAAGGCCTATATGGTCAGCATCAACAAAGTAGGGGGCCTGCCACCCACAGGCCTTTACTGCATCGTCAGCTTCTTTGCGCGTATCCGCCGGTCTTGTAGATATAATCGTGTGCTCTCTGTGAGACTTGTTCCAAACAGGCGTAATGTTAAGGCCCTGCTGCTCTGCTTTTATCAAGGCGGCCAGCTGGGCCCTGCCCTGTTGTCCGAACCTGTCGCCAATCCCAAATGAATACTTGCTCAGAATCATAAGTCAGTTCTCCACTTTATAGAACTATTTATCTTTAATCAAGGCAATCTACAGTTCAGATGCCGCTGATTGTTGTGATACCAAGGCATTTTTTGACGATTTCGGTGAAACCTCTGAGGTCATAACACATAAAAAAATCCCCGCAGCGAATCCATTCGCCACGGGGCAATGAAAAAGCAAAAATCTACAATTTAACTCTAACTACCCGGGCTCCTGTTCGAGCTTGTTGTGTCCATTTCGGAGCCCCGGCGTACTTCCACGACCACGCCGAGCCGGCCCAATTCTCCGGCCACATCCGGCTGGTTCGGATTAAGCTGAAAACTACGGCTCAAATACTCCTCCGCCCGGTTCTTATCGTTCCTGGTCAGATAATAGTAACCAACCTCTCTATTAGCCTCGGGCGAGTTTGGCGCCGAACGAAGCGCCTGTTGAAAACAAGCCAATGCATACTTATCCAGTCCCTGCTGGTCAAACGCCCTTCCAAGGCAAAGTGACTCTTTGACTGAACTGGAAACCTGGTTCATATAATTTGCGGCAACATCTCCGGCCCTAGCCGCCTCGCCGCTACGGGTGAGCATCTTCACCATCGCGGCCTGAGTGGGCCTGTGCGCAGGATCAAAACTCAAGGCGACATTATAATGGTACTTTGCTTTGGCCCAGCGTTCCTGAGTCTGATACAATTGACCCAAACGAAAATGCACCTCTGGATTCTCAAATCTTTTATCGAGCTGTGCAAGTAACTCGGCCTCTGTCTCTTCAGTTGATATTACCTGCATTTGTGAAACTTCTTCTGACCTGCA
>CAYSLN010000049.1:2030-3308 GCA_964431825.1 uncultured Pirellulales bacterium
TGGCAGGTAATTGTGAAAACGCATGGCCCAACAGTATGGCAAACTGCATACAGGCTACTGGGCAACTACGAAGATACTGCCGACTGCTTTCAGGAAACATTTGTTTGTGCCCTGGAGGTTTCGCGGCGTCAGCGGGTACGAAACTTTTCTGCTCTACTCGTTCGTCTGGCTACCAGTCGTGCAATAGATCAACTGCGTAAGCGATATCGTAAGTCAAGCTATAATACTAACTTGTCTGACTGGGTTAATGTGCCAAGTAAAATTCCAGGCCCTGTCCAACAGGTGCAATCCAAGGAGCTTGCCATGCGATTGCGAAATGCGATATGTCAGCTGCCACAACAGGAGGCCAAGGTCTTTTGTCTGCGGTACTTAAGCAATATGAGCTATAGGCAGATTGCAAAAGAACTCGAAATTAACACCAATAAAACAGGTGTATTACTACACCGCGCCAAGGCAAAACTACGTGATTACTTCAAGTTTTCGCCAAAAATAGAAGGTGAGGTTATATTATGAAAGACAATAAAGAAAATAAGGACATTTTAGCCAAGGCTATCGAGCAGCTTAAAAACGAGCAGATTGCATCCGGCCCACCACAGGAGCTGACAGACGCAACAATTACCAAGCTCAATGAGGCTGCCCGCCAATCTAAGGGTGAAGAACAGGCAAAGATTCTCACAAGGATAAGAACAACTAACAGTTTTATGAAGCTCACCTTAAAATTCGCCGCGGCGGCGGTGCTCCTGGTTGTTGCTGGTTACACCGTGGGGCGGCTTTCAGCTGCCCGCCAGCCGGACATCGAAGAGCTTTACTCCGCGCTGGAGCCAGTTATCCGCCAAAGGCTCCTTGAGCAGATTAACCATCAGTGGCAGCTTGTTCTGGCCAGCAATAACGCTCAAATCAAAGATGAACTCAGCAATCAGTACCGTCGTGACTTGAATGAATCCGCCGTGCAGACCCTGGCTGCCTCCAGTGCTGTGACACATCAACTACTTGAAGAACTTATCGATGCCATCGACGCGGCACAGACACAGGACAGACAATGGGTCACAACGGCCATCAAACAGATAGAGTTAAATCGAATCCAGGACAGTACCCAATTGAGTAACGCCCTGGTGAGCTTCGCCGCTCAAACCGAAGATGAACTACTGCGCACCAAACAAGATATGGTGCAACTACTGTCATACCAATCGCGATAATCTGGTTCCAGATGTATATGAAAATCCGAACACTAAATCAAATGAAAGGGGTAATAAATGAAAGCTTTAGTTAAAATAATTA
>CAYSLN010000049.1:3408-10009 GCA_964431825.1 uncultured Pirellulales bacterium
TCACCGCCTAAGGTGCAAGAGGAAGAAAAGGAAGTCAAAGAAGAAGACGCTGACCCGGTTTGGGAACAGATGAAACAGGATATGTACGCACCTGAAAGGGATGTCCGCATTAGGCGCATGACCAACCGACCAGAGGAAGAATACGACGCCGAGAAAGTAGAGAAGCTCAAGACAACACTCATCGAGGCTCTAAAGCACGCGGCAAACATTCGGGGCCTGAAGCCGGACGAGTCGATAATTCTTACGATCACTGGAAGTGGTGAGTCTGCCAGCCAAACCGTAGGTATGGTTAGCAAAACAAATAAATACGTCATAGTCGAGAATGACAACAGCTCAGGTATGGCCAGTGGATATTTCTCAGGTGATACAGAACCTTCCTCGCCCGCAGTCCTTGTCATCCGCGCGAAAAGGTCGGATATCGATGCATTCTCAAAGGGTGACCTGGATTACGACCAGTTCGGCCAAAAGGTTCAGATTTTCACCTGCCCCTATTTGGGTGAGAACATTGGTGGTATACCGCCTGGACCTGCCCAGAGAGGGCGCGAGGCGAGAGGGGAAAACAGGGTGAGAACGGAAAGGAGGCGTTGATACATTCGGCTGGTCAGTTCAGCAGATAAACTTTGCAAACACCAACCCGCCGATTTACTCGGCGGGTTTTTTTATTTAGCCTATTAATTTTATCGAGGGATATGTTATGGCATCGCCGGGGCAGCGATGTTGTCCGCAATACACAGTACGAATCAAACGTCGAGGTTCTGGACCTCAAGGGCGTGCTTTTGAATGAAGTTCCGGCGCTTCTCTACATCATCACCCATCAAAATGCTAAATAGCCTATCAGCTTCGCCGGCATCATCAAGGCGAACACTCAACAGGGTCCTTGTGGCAGGATTCATTGTCGTCTCCCATAACTGGTCGGCATTCATCTCCCCCAAGCCCTTGAAGCGTTTTATATCGATTCCCCTGCCACCAATCTGCCTGACCGCCGGGCAGATATCACCAAGCGAAGCAATCTCGTAACTTTCTGCGCCATTAACTAATTGAAACTTGGTTGAGGGTTCCCCAGACGACTCTTGTGGTGTTTTGGGGTCCATTGGCAGTTCGCCTTCCGCTTCGGCCGAGACAGGCTTTAACAGAAAATCATTGAGGTCCAGATCGAACTCGGCTTTTATCTTTTCGTTTATCTGATTGAGCCGAGCTACCTCATGAAGTTCCTCTCCAACGACCAACTGGTCATCCCCATCTTCCGTTAAGCCTTTAGTCTGCTCCTTCAATTCATATAGCCGTTTTTCGTAATCGGCAGCGTTATAATAGACCTCCTCCTGTCCCTGGGCACGAATAAGATACTGTGGTAATTCTTTACCATTATAATAACCCTTTACAAACTCGGCAAAGTCGATGCCCCGCCTGGCCAGGACTGATATAGTGCGCTCAGCATCAGCCAAGACCTTCACAAGCATCGCAAGCTGTTTGTCTGTGAGCTTACGGATTTGTATCTTGCTGTCTTTGCCGGCTTTCTGCCCTTTGGTACGCTTCTGGCCAGCCTTGCTATCTCTGATGAAAAGTTCCATGCCTTCCAAGCCACGAGCGATCATACGCTTGCGCATCTGGCTTTCGCTGAGTATATATTCAGATTTGGGACCGTGTTTTGCGGAGCCTTTCTTTTGTCCTTTTGTCCTTATCTCATATAAAGGTGGTTGAGCAATATAAACCATGCGATTGTCAAGTAACTGTGGCATCTGTCTGAATAAGAACGTTAATAGCAGTGTTCGAATGTGAGCGCCATCAACATCGGCATCTGTCATTAATATTATCTTGCCATATCTACACTTGTCCACGTCGAATTCGTCAGTACCGATGCCGGTTCCGAGAGCGCTTATCATAGTTCTAATTTCATCGTGCGCTAACATCTTTTCCAGACGGGCCTTCTCCACGTTGAGAATTTTTCCTTTTAGCGGGAGAATCGCCTGGATATTTCTATCTCGGCCGGCTTTTGCCGAGCCGCCGGCGGAGTCGCCTTCCACAATAAAAATTTCAGTGGACGATTTTTCTTTGCTCGCGCAATCCCACAGTTTGCCGGGCAGGTTAGCGCCGCTGAGTGCGCCTTTGCGCCTGGTTAACTCGCGTGCCTTTCGCGCTGCCTCTCTGGCTGCTGCAGCCTGGATGGCCTTGTTTAAAATGCGCTTTGCTTCGGTGGGATGTTCCTCCAGATAATGACCGAGCTGCTCATTAACAGTAGTCTCAACAAAACTACCCACCTCCGGATTGGTTAATCGCACCTTTGTCTGCGCCTCAAAATGCGGGTCGGCAAGTTTTACCGCTACTACCGCAGTTAATCCTTCCCTAAGGTCGTCGCCGGTTGTTACCTGGCCGTTTTTTAATAGGTTATTGCTTTTGGCGTAATAATTCATTGTTCTGGTCAGGGCTGTTTTGAAGCCTGAAAGATGCGTCCCGCCATCGATGTTGCGAATGTTATTTGCAAAAACCAGCACGTTTTCAGTATAGCCATCGTTATACTGCATGGCCACTTCACAACTGAGCATCGCCTTGGGATCCTCTTTGGCTAAATAGACAATCCCTCTATGCAATGTTTCCTTGCCCTCATTGAGATGTTCAACAAAGGCTTTTATACCTTCTTCAAATCTGAAGACCTCTTTCTTGTTGGTTCTATCGTCTTTGAAGGTAATTTTCAGCCCAGCATTCAGATAAGCCAGCTCTCGTATTCTCTTTAGTAGTGTATCGTATGCGAACTCTGTCTCTCCAAATATCTCTTCGTCAGGCATAAAAGATATCTTTGTGCCGCGTTTGTTTGTTGCCCCCATCTCTTTTACCGGCTTGGTACTTTTGCCGCGAGCACACTTGAGATGGTAGTGCTTTCCCTCTCGATAAACATCAGCTTCAAGCCATTCGCTGAGTGCATTGACAACGCTGACTCCGACGCCATGCAGGCCGCCGGCGACTTTATAGCTGTCTGAGTCGAACTTTCCGCCGGCATGGAGGGTGGTAAGCACTACCTCTAAAGCGCTGATTTTGGCCTCTTTGTGTTTTTCGACCGGTATGCCTCGGCCATTGTCCTCGATTGTGCAGCTTCCGTCAGCAAGGATACGAACATTGATGTTATCACAGAAGCCCGCCATTGCCTCATCAATAGAGTTGTCCAAAACCTCATATACAAGATGGTGCAGGCCTCCGCTGCCACGGTCGCCGATGTACATGTCCGGCCGTTTGCGTACTGCGTCTATGCCCCCAAGTATCTTAATGTTGCTCGCATCATATTTATGAACCTTCATATCAGTCCTTTGTGTACCTCCTGTATTCTGTATTCAACACTACCCATTTAAATTTCGGAAATTCCTAGGTCCTCTCTCCATAATTTGGGCCCTATAGCGAAGCTGTCTCAATGGCTGTGGGTTATTACTCAACCAACAACAAGCTTGATTTTCCTAAGCCAGGCCTGTGGGCACCGCCGCTGCAGTTCTCGGAGGATATCCGAACTACATAACTGCAGTTCATATATATACGAAGGCGAGTCTACCAGCACCTTCAGTTGGCCACGGGAAATATTAGCCACGCTGCTGTGTTGGTTAAGCCCTGCCGGTAGTAGTTGGCTCCAGGCCTCAGCCACCGACCTAAGTATGACCTGCTCCGGCGAGATTCGATTCTCCAGAAGCTCATTCAAGACATCGCCCAACCTAACTGTTGCATCAACTCTCTGCCCCGCTCGCCGGCCAGTAATGACACTCTGTTGTTTTTCGGCGCTCATAACCCAAAAGAATCTTCCTAATGTTGAACTAACCACACTTAAGCTACTACGTTTTTTTGCCCACAGTTTTGCGCTTGCCGTTTTCAACCAAGGCTAATCGGCATCAGGACGTAAAGGAAATCCGCCCCGCTTTTTATCAGCCCCGGTCTGTCCGACTGGCCCAGTTCCATCTCAAACTCAGGGGCTCGTATGACACGCAGGGCCTCTATTAAAAACTGCGGGTTGAAACCAACATCAATTGGTTTGCCTTTGTAATTAATAGGCATCCTTACCTGGGCGTCGCCAGTCTCCGGCGCCCTGCCAGAAAACAGGAGGGCGTCTTTACTAATAGAAAGCTTGATCCCTCTTGACTCCTCGCTCGTCAATAGTGCGGCTCTGCGCACCGCGCTCAACACGGCCTCTGTAGACAGTGTCAATTTCTTGTCGTAATCTGAGGGGATTATGTCCTCGTACTTTGGGAAATTGCCTTCGACAAGATTTGAGCTTATTACTATGTTTGCACAACTAATCAACACCTGATTGCCGACAAATTTAACTGCGACCACATCCTTGTTATTGGAACCTACTTTATCCAAAAGGGTCATCGTCTTTGTCGGCATTATTATCTTTTGTTCAGCTATACGTTCATTTGGTACTGAAGCCAAGTTGACTCTACAGCGAGCCAGCCTTCTGCCATCAGTGGCTATTAGAGACAGCTTTTTGCCTTTGATTTCCCATAATACTCCATTGATCGCGTACCGGCTGGTTTCCTTAGCTGTCGCGAATAGACACTGTTCAATACCAGCCTGAAGATTATCCAGTGCAATTTCTATATCCGCTTTTCCTTCAAAGCCCGGCACTGCCGGATACTGCTTCGGCTCCTGAGTGTAAATCGTAAAGTGGCTGTCGGCTCCTGTTATCACACAAGTGTTCTCGAAAACTTCCAGCACTAATACCTCGTCACCACTTTCGCGTACAATCGCAGCCAGCTTGTCCGCTTGGATTACGACCTCCCCGGGTTGTTCGACCTGAACTTCAGAAACCAGGCAGTTGATCCCAACCTCTAAATCCGTGGCGCAGATCCGAACTTCCTTTTCGTCGGCAGTTATTCGCACGCAGCGCAGCACTGGTTTGGGTGTACGCGCCGGCACCACGGATGTCAGTAAACCCAAGGCTTCTGTAAGGGCGGACCTGTTAAAGTTTACTCTCATGATAAGACCTCTGTGTTAAGATATCTAACGTGTAATACTCTGACTATTTAAGCCACTAAAACATTTACGTAGTTTACACCAAAGGGTGCACCTTCACAACTCTTTTTCGGGAAAAAGCTTTATCCTTGTTCCTGATGAAATTACAGAGATAGGTGCCTGGTCTATGCTGGCGAGTTGTGTAAATGTTTTGGTTGAAATGGAGGTGAACATTGTTGGTATAGTAATAATTATTAATAAAGTTTAAATTAGTAGTAGAAGTCATATAGCCGGTGTAATTGTGAGTTTTTTAGCAGGGGTGTCGTTAACAGTATGAGTTGTAAGTAGTTGCGCCAAAGAGGAGCTAAACGTTCTTAGGGAGAAAGCGTTGGAGGTTTTGTTAGTTTGTGTAACATAACCGGCGCCGTGGGCTGGCACATAGTATTGGGCAGTTTGTTATTGCAGGATTTAACAGGTTTTTTAACAGGTTTTCCACAGCCATAAGCGTGTTTTAAAGGCGGCTTGTGGGTGAGGGGTGTTGATATAATTGTGCCGTTGAAGAGTGGGAATAGACGCGCAGTGGGGAAGGAAAAATTTTTACAGTTTAATAAAAATCTTCTTGCAGGAATAAGCCGAGCAGATAGTATATATATATACTATATACATCTAAAGTAAAATAAAAGGAAGCGTATGCCTCTTAAAGACGAACTGAGCTTGCGAAAACCCATAGCATTGCAGGGTCATGAAGCACTACTTAGTACGTACTACACAGCATCACAGCTAAAGAAGAGGGCTTGTGAACTTCTTCAGTCTTTTGGCCTGACAGATGTTCAATTTAATCTTATGATGCTATTGCAACATCAAAGTGGTTCCGAAGGAGGGCTAAGCCAGGTTCAATTAAGCGATATGATGCTTGTCAATAGCGCAAATATCAGCTCCTTAATAGACCGGATGGAAAAGGCTAAGCTTGTGGTCCGTACAGCCAAGCCATTTGACAGGAGGTGCAAGATAATAAGACTTACCACCCAGGGCAGAAGATTGCTTGACAAAATTGAGCCGTTGTATGCAGCGGAAATCAGAAAGATAATGAGTGTCCTTAAAGAAACAGAACAGAAGAAGTTAGTAAAGATGCTCGAAAAAATCCGTAAGAGTATATCCGGGTGAAGCTGACTGGAGGCGGCAATGCATAAAGAAGATCGAGACATATTGACCGCGCAAGATAGTTGCTTTGTAGGTTTTGACGTTGGAAGCAGCTCGGTGCATTATGCAGTTCTTGATGTGGATAAAGCGGTATTGTATTCCCCGAAGTCGATAATGCATTTTGCCAATCCGATAGGGGCAATAAAAGAGGCATGGCGGGATATATTGGGAAAGTTCAGCAAAAGCAGGATAAGAAACACGGCCTTTACAGGGAGTGGAGCGGAGTTTTTTCCTAAAGTTATGGAGGGTGTCACTTATATCTATGACAGCGTAGCGATCCCAATGGGGGCTCAGGTAATAAGGCCCCAAGCGAAATATGTCTTTCATATAGGAGCAAAGGACTCGTACTTTTTTAATATAGCGCAGATAAGTGGCAGGCTGATTATTCAGGAATGGAAAACGGGAACCAAATGTGGCGGTGGTTCCGGCACGTTGATAGAAAAGCAGTGTAGGAGGTTATTTGAAGGGGAGATTC
>CAYSLN010000049.1:10109-13388 GCA_964431825.1 uncultured Pirellulales bacterium
CCGGCAAACACGGAAGTTGTGCTGGGAATAGATGGTGGAAGCACGACAACGAAAGGGGCGCTGGTTGAATTAGCAAAAGGCCGGCTTCTGGATAAACTTTACATTAAAACTTACGGCAATCCGGAAGAATCATTAAAACGCGTCATAAAATACCTAAGCAGGCACAAAGATAAAGTTATTGTCAGGGGGGTCGGCGCTACCGGTTCTGCGAGGAAGCTGTACGAAAAGATCCTGGTTAGCAAGAGGAAGTCTGAGGAATTGGCGAAAAAGGGGGTAGAAGTTACAGACAGAATAACCGACGAAATCACCTGCCATGCTCTTGGTGTTAAACATTACGATTCTGAGGTTGACACCATTTTTGAGGTTGGAGGCCAGGACATGAAGTTTACAAGCTTTGCCCGGGACGGAACGGTTAAAGAGGCAAAGATGAACTATAGTTGTCAGGCCGGCTCTGGCCAGACTCTTGAGAATATGGCAGACGTTATAAATCTAAATGTTGAGAGTTCCCTGCAGGAAGCAGCGCTAGCGGCGAAGAGGGTTCCAATAATTGATTCGACTTGTGGCGTTTTTATGGAGATGGATGAAAACAGGCTTATCTCAGAAGGTTTCAGTAAAGAGGAGATAGCTGCTGCGGTAATAAGAGGAACAGCCGCGAGTTATTACTATAAATTTGTCGGGGGCTCTCAATATGTTGGAGAGAAATGTTCTGCTCAGGGTGGTCCGCCTTTAGGGAAGGCCTTTCTTGCGGCATTGGCGCAGGTAACAGATAAAGAAATAGAGGCTTACCCACATAGAGAAATGTTCGGGGCATGGGGACAGGCTCTGGATATTATTGAAGGCATAAAACGACTGAAAGAGCAGGGCAAAAAATATGAATCTGCATTCAGGGGCTGGGGAATAGTGGATATGCCTTTCAATAAACGAAAGGTTTCCTGTAAGGAATTATTTGGGGAAAAATCCTGCAGCGTGAGGGATTGCCAGCTCGAAGTATTTTCTATCGAGGATGATGAGATTATCACAGGTGGCTTCTGTCCAAGAGGAAACTCCGAGTCCGTAAAGAAACCGAAGACAAATTATGTGGAAAAGTACCACAAGATATACGAAAAACACTTCAAGCGGTATGGCTGCTTATTGGATGAGGTTTCTTCTCTGAAGGTAAACAGTAAAACAGTAGGTATAAAAAGAAGCACGGCAACGCTTGGCGAGAAGGGAGTATGGAGTGCTGCTCTGTTCAGGAAACTTGGTTTGTATCCTGTAGTATCACCGAAGAGTGACAAAGAGATAGCAAAAATCGGGGTCGACAACTCAAGAACGGAATTCTGTATAGCCAGAAAATTAGCAACAGGACACGCAGCAGTCCTGAACGAAAATGCAGCTGTCGAGTATTTGTTCAATCCGAGTTTCATCCAGCAGAGGAAGGATGACCCTCCGGACCTGAAGTATTGTATTTATACTGAGTCGGAGGGCTATGTTTTAAATGATGTTCTTTCTCTGGATAAAGCCAAGCAGATAAATCCAATTTTGCATTTTGGGGATATGCCACTTCTTATTCAGGAGCTCAGAAGAGAGTTTGACAGGTTGGGATTTAGATTCACGGGCAGACAAGTAAGAAGCGCTGTTAAATATGCGGACGAGGCGGAACGTGACTTCAAGAACGAGTTTTATAAAGAGGGGGATAAATTTTTAGGACAAATTGAGAAAAGCGGCCAGAAGGCTTATATCGGTATTGGAAGAGATTATGTACTGCTCGATGGTGAGGCAAGTTCAAATTCGGGGACCATGTTTTCCCAGGTCAGAGGGTTGGATTATATACCACAGATGTTTTTGGAGCACAAGTTTATAGATATTCCCATTGATGATATTGCGGAAAATGAATTTTGGGTTCAGAGTGTCAAGATACTGAAAGCTAATTTGTTTGTGGCAAATCATCCTAATTTGTTCGGTATAAGAATGGTGAATTTCGCCTGTGGGCCGGACAGCCTGAAAATCTATCAAGAAGAGAAGATTCAGCAGGCAGCGGGCAAGCCTCTGTTGGTTTTATTAACAGATGCACAGACAAATAATGCACCGTTTGTAACAAGAACGGAGGCCCACGAACGGGTTGTGAACCAGAGCAAGCTTAGAAAATCAGCGATTCAAAAGTTGAAAAGAGATTCTGGAGACAGTTCTGAGGGAAGGACGTGGCTGCTCCCTTATATGGGCGACGGCAGTTTCATCGGGGCCGCCGGCCTGAAGCATTTTGGAATAGACAGTAAGGTGTTACCAACAAACACGCAACGAGGCTATGAAATAGCCAGGAAGCATATAAGTACGGAGGTTTGCCATCCTCTTAAAGGGGTAGTAGGCGATGCGCTTGGTTTTCTGAAAGAAGAGATAGAAAGAAAAAGCAAGGAATATGTTGAACGTCATTACCTGGTTATGCTCCCCACGACAAGCGGCCCCTGCAGGTTTGGTAAATATACGGAAGTACTGAGGGAATTTATGAAACAGGAGGGACTGGAGAAGATTCCAGTGGTGGGGCCATCTTCAGAGACTGACTATTTTGATGTTCCCTTTCCAAAAAGAATCGGTTCATCAGAGAAAATGAGAATGCAGCAAATCCTGTTCAAAGGGATGAAGGCGTCGGACCTGCTGGAAGATATATCTTTAAGATTTCGTCCATATAGTGAAGACAAAAAAGCAATAGGAAAACTAAAAAGGGACAGATTAGCTGAGTTAGAGAAGGTTGTTGAAGAGGGCGCTGAAACATCAGCTTTGGTGAAGTGGGGCAAGGAAACTGTATCTTTGTTCAAGGCAAGTAATCTGCAAAACCATGAGAGATTTCCTCTTGTTCTCTATATAGGGGAGATTTATATGAGACAGCATGACCCGTATACTAATTATGTGGTTGAGCAGTTAGAGGAACAGGGACTGGAGGTAATAAGAGACCCCATAACGGATTGGCTGGACTATGTAAATAAAATGAATCAAAGGAATTCAAAGCGAGATATGAGACTAGGGATTAAGGATTTCAATTTTACCAGAACGATGAGATATGCAGGCAAGTATGGCAAGTCTCTTATTAAGGGGAGGTATATGTCGTATATTGAAGGGAAAATAGCTGAACCTTTTCATGAAGTGCTTTATGGCAGGCATGTTCTCCCAAAGCCTATGAAGATGATAGAGACTTTGGAAAGGGAGCATGAATGTCATGGCGATATTGAGGGAGAATCTCCTTTGAGTACGGCGATTGCCTATCATTTTATGCATGATTTGAACAAGCCGAAGGGTGATGTTTAT
>CAYSLN010000050.1:0-6350 GCA_964431825.1 uncultured Pirellulales bacterium
CGGGTGTATACGACGTCAGAGCTTTTGGCGCCAAGGGCGACGGCGAAACGCTCGACACGCCAGCAGTTAATCAGGCGATTACAGCAGCGGCTGCCGCAGGAGGCGGTACTGTGCGTTTCCCAGCCGGCACCTACCTGTGCTTCTCGATTCATCTGAAAAGCAATGTTGCATTGTATCTCGATCATGGTGCAACGATTCTGGCTGCTGATCCCTCCACAGATAAAGGCGGATATGATCCAGCTGAGCCGAACCCGACGGACATGTACCAAGACTTTGGCCACAGTCACTGGCATAATAGCCTGATTTGGGGCGAGGGGCTCGAAAACGTCTCCATCCTCGGTCCAGGTTTGATCCACGGCAAGGGCCTAATACGCTGGGACGATGATACTGATACAAATGGTCAGGGCAACAAGGCGATCGCCCTCAAGCTATGTCGCAACGTTATCATCAGAGATATTACGATCCTGATGGGCGGACACTTTTGTATCTTAGCGACCGGCGTGGACAATTTCACAGTTGACAACCTCAAAATGGACACCAATCGCGATGGGATCAACATCGACTGCTGCCGCAATGTGCGCGTCTCCAACTGTTCTGTCAATTCTCCCAACGACGATGCTATCTGCTTAAAAAGCTCTTACGGTCTCGGCTTTGCGAGGGCAACGGAAAACGTAACCATCACCAACTGCCAGGTCAGTGGCTATGATCTGGGCACATTTCTAGACGGCACCTTCCAGCGCAAGCAAACCCAGGCCCCAGACCACGGTGGCGTCATGGGGCGCATCAAGTTCGGTACGGAGTCCAACGGAGGCTTCAAAAACATAACTATTTCCAATTGTGTATTCGACCGCTGTCGTGGCTTTGCGCTTGAGACCGTTGACGGTGGGATTCTTGAAGACGTCACCATAACCAACATCGCCATGCGTGATATCGTGAATTCTCCGTTTTTCCTGCGACTGGGCAGGCGCATGCGTAGCCCAAAAGGTATTCCCGTAGGCAAGCTGCGCCGTGTAAATATCAGCAATATCGTAGTGCACAACGTGGAACCTCGCTACGGAGCACTAATCATGGGTATACCCGGCCACGATATTGAAGACGTGAAACTGAGCAATATTCAGATACTGGTTAAAGGCGGGGCTCCAAGAGAACAGGCTGCGATTGTGCCTCTCGAACTTGAGGAAGAATATCCCGACCCGAGGATGTTCGGTGAGATTCCCGCCTATGGCTTTTTTATCCGCCATGTAAATGGAATCGAGATGAGTAATGTCGAAGTCAGTTACCTGAAGGAAGACCTAAGGCCAGCGTTCATACTCAATGACGTAAAAAAGGCGGACTTTCACCGCGTCAAGGCTCAGCATGCCCCGGATGTGCCGACTTTCGTGCTGAATAACGTCAAGGAATTCCGTACCAACCAATGCGGGGCGGTGCCAGATATGCAACTTGAGCGAGTGAAGGAGAAAGAGTTTTAAAGGCACTGTATGAAATTTTCCGCTACTGTAACAAAAAGAAGGAATTCATCCTGATAGGTTTACTGCTCGGACCGTTATATGGATTGGGGCTATGGTCGGATTGTTCTTTTTAGCAGAAACCGGGGTACAAAGACTTTGATTTGGTACAGATTTGACTAAAGGTGAAAATGAAACGCGAATGTAAAAGGAACATGACGATGAATGCTAGAAAGAATGTTTTTATTGTTTTTGCAGTGCTTGGAATAGCCGTTGCAGTCGTGGCACAATCCCCGTCCCCGGAGGAAAACACGAGTACCCTTAATCTGAAGCTCTCCGACTTTTACGTACACGATCCGTGGATTCTCGCCCATCAGGAAAGCAAGACCTATTACTTATACACCAGCGCCAGGCGGTCAGATACCGGCGAGAACCGGTACGGCGTGATGACTTACAAAAGTAAGGACCTTGAGCACTGGGAAGGCCCACACATCGCGTTTCTTATTCCCGACGGAACCTGGGCCAACCCGGCGCACGGCGCGTGGGCACCTGAAGTTCACGTTTACAAAGGCAAGTACTACCTCTTCGTCACTCTCCACAATCGCGACAAGACCATCGACCAACCCCAGAAAGAATGGAACATCGGCGTTACCCACAATGGAGCTGCTTATCCACCCCACATGCGCGGAACCCAAATATTCGTGAGTGATTCTCCAACCGGCCCGTTCAAACCCATACCCGGCAGCCCAGATAGGCCACACACGCGGGAGGACTTTATGACGCTGGATGGCACACTTTACATCGAGGACGACGTGCCCTGGATGGTGTACTGCCACGAGTGGATCCAGCTCATCGACGGCACGATGGAAGCCGTGCGCCTAAAGCCGGACCTCTCTGCGGCTGTCGGCGACCCGATATACCTGTTCAAGGCCTCCAATGCACCGTGGTTCAAAACTCAGAAGAAAGTTGGAAAGCAGCCCCGCATCTATGTGACCGACGGCCCATTCTTGTACAAGACAAAGAAAGGGAAACTGCTGATGCTCTGGTCCAGCTACAGGAACGGGCTATATGTGCAAACCATTGCGCACTCAGTGTCCGGGAAGCTGCAAGGGCCATGGGGGCAGTACGACCCGATTGTAGGCGATGACAGTGGGCACGGGATGATCTTCAAGACCTTCGACAATCGACTGATGCTGGTCCTTCACCAGCCTTTCAGGGGACCTACGGTCAGGGCGAAGTTATTCGAACTGGAAGATACCGGTGATTCTATCAGGGTAAAGAACGCGCAACCGTCCGGGCCCGCGCGGCCAGGCAAGTTGGCAGCGAAGCCCTTATTTCGCGACCCCGTGCATGACGGTGCGGCTGATCCATCACTCTGCTGGAACCGCGAAGAGGGCAAATGGTTCATGTTCTATACAAACCGTCGTGCAAACGAGCCCAACACGCCGGGTGTGTCCTGGGTTCACGGCACACGCATCGGCATTGCTGAGTCGTCGGACGGCGGTGCATCCTGGGAATACCGGGGTACGGCGGAAATCGACTATGGAAAGGACGATTACACTTATTGGGCACCCGAGGTGCTTTATCACAACGGCGTCTATCACATGTATCTCTCAATCGTACCGGGGATTTTTACCGATTGGAACGCTTCCCGGCATATCATCCACCTCACAAGCAAGGACCTATTGAAATGGAAATACGAGTCAACTCTTAAACTCTCATCAGACAAGGTGATTGATGCCTGCGTCTCTCGGCTTCCAGATGGTACGTGGCGCTTATGGTACAATAATGAGCGTGATCATAAATCAATCTACTACGCGGACAGCCCCGACCTGTTCGCCTGGGAGGACCGCGGCAAGGCCATCGGCGACCGACCCGGCGAAGGTCCAAAGGTTTTCCGCTGGAAGGACTGCAACTGGATGGTTGTCGACGTTTGGAAAGGTCTCGGCATTTACAAATCAGATGACTGTTTGAAGTGGACGCGGCAGGAAAACAATCTGCTTATGCAACCCGGGCAAAGCCCCACTGACAGGGCCAAAGGCCAACATGCGGATGTGGTCGTAAACGGCGATCGTGCTTTCTTATTCTATTTTACGCACCAAGCCGGAGAGGACGCCTCGCCCGACGATCCTTACTCCAGCCGGCGCACCGTGATGCAGGTTGTCGAGCTCAAGTACAAGGACGGCGAGCTCACCTGCGACCGCGACGAACCGACGCACATCCTGCTGCAACCAATCGACGACAAAAATGAGACAGGCGTAGAGACTCGGTGATCCTTCACCTCGCTACATCGGCAATTATGAATCGATGACCGGAACTTTCGGTCATATTGATAAAAGAGGATAAAGGTTTAGATTAAAAGCTGAATCAAAATATAGGAGGCTATGACCATGATTAGAAGAATATTATTTATTATGTTGTTGTCTTGCGTTGCTGCGTCTACAGCAGCCGCACAAACTTCAATACCACCAAATTATAGCGATTATACACTCAATCCGCTTTACAAGGAGAATCCTACACTGGGCTGGGCCCAAGAGCGGATTGAAGAAAAGCTCGGTCGCGGCATGGTGGCTGTGCCAATCAGCCAGGGCAATGTTTACTTAGGCTGGCGGCTCCTCAAGAGCGACCCCGAAAGCATTGCCTTTAACGTTTATCGCTCCACCGCCGGTGGAGACGCAGTGAAGCTGAACGCCAAACCTCTCCGTAAGACCACGGACTTCGTGGATGCCAACCCGTCCCTGGATCACGAGAACGCCTGGTGGGTGAGGCCTGTGTTAAATGGTCAGGAACAGGAAGCTTCCAACCGGGCAGTGCTTCCGGCGAACCCACCAGAGCAACAATACATATCGTTCAAGCTGCGAGATGATGTCCAAGGTCGCGGAATTCATAAGATCGGCATCGGTGATTTGGATGGAGACGGGGAATACGATTTCGTCATCAAGCGCCCCGGAGGTCGCACAGATCCAGGCAGAGTGCGCAAAAGTACGGACACCTTCAAAGTGGAGGGGTACAAGAGTGACGGCGCTTTCCTGTGGCGCAAAGACCTTGGGTGGTCTATTGAGCTGGGCACCTGGTACTCACCAATGATGGTTTACGATTTCAACGGAGACGGTAAAGCCGAGGTGGCTCTAAAGACAGGTGAGGGGGATCCGCGCAACGAGAACGGTCAAGTCCTAACCGGGCCGGAATACTGCTCCGTCTGGAACGGCGAAACCGGTGAGGAGATCGCCAGAGTAGATTGGATTACCCGGGGCAACCTCAGTGACTGGGGGGACACCTCCGGCAACCGCGCGAGCCGCCACATGATGGGCGTGGCCTATCTCGACGGCAAGACACCCAGTCTGTTAGTGATCCGTGGTATCTACGGATTGATGAAGGTGGACGCCTGGTACTTGCGCAACAAGCAACTCCACAAGGCCTGGAGCTGGTCCAACCAGACGTCCGGCTGGAAATATCAGGGCCAAGGTCAGCATAACATCCACGTAGCCGACATCGATGGCGATGGCTGTGACGAAATCTTAAATGGCTCGATAGCGATAGATAACGACGGCCGGATTATGTGGAGTACCGGACTAGGACACGGAGACCGATTTTATGTGGCGGATGTGGATCCCGATCGCCCCGGTCTGGAGGTATGGTACAGCTACGAGGACCCTCATCCCCAAAACGGGGTCAGCCTATGGGATGCCCGAACCGGCGATCTGATATTCGGAACCAAGGAAGAGACCATCGACAACCAAATAAAAGAAGCCTTTACCTCTGACATCGACCCATCCATTCCAGGCATGGAATGCTGGGGGGACAAGTTTTTCTACTCGGCTAAAGGCAAGAACTTGGGCAGCGATGTCCCGCCCCAAGACGGACTGGTCTGGTGGGATGCAGATCTGCTGCGGGAGATGATTCGTGGCGGTAGTTTCCGGTCACGCGAAAGCTCTATCGTCAAATATAAGGGGTCGACCCTCACCTCCGGTATCAATGGAAGAATTATAATGATGGCCGACATACTTGGTGATTGGCGAGAGGAACTCATCACTTATGCCAGCGGTGAGTTGCGCATCTACACAACCGTCATCCCGGCCGTTGATCGCCGTGTTTGTCTGATGCAGGATCCCCTCTACCGACTGGATGTGGCTCTGAGGGCAATGGGCTACGAACTGGCCCCTATGACCAGTTATTACCTCGGTGTTAGCACCGCCGACTCGACCAAGGCCATGCCCATTATTGAAAAAAACCTCGTAGACTAAAAATCCTAAGGTACAGGAAAAGATAAAATGTGTCTTGAAAAGAAACTACTAAAATAAGTTTCTTAATACTTAGCTTCAAAGTAAGGATTAACGATGAGAAAACTACTGGTTATCGTCATTGTTATCTACACTCAACAATTGAATGCGAAACCATGGGTTCCTGACCTGGGAAACGGAAGATATAAAAACCCAATCATTTACGCGGATTATTCCGACCCGGACGTTGTTAAGGTTGGTGACGACTTTTACATGACTGCTTCCTCGTTTAACTGCGTTCCGGGGTTGCCAATCCTCCATTCCACAGACCTGGTCAACTGGGAAATTATCAACCATGCCATTAAAAGGTTTCCCGATCCAGCATTCGATGAGCCACAGCACGGGAACGGAGTTTGGGCACCCTCCCTCCGTTTCCATAAGGGATGGTTTTACATTTACTACGGCGACCCGGACCGCGGGATTTTTATGCTCAAAACAAAAGACCCTTACGGTGAATGGTCGGCTCCGGTTCTGGTAAAGAAAGCATACGGCAACATCGACCCCTGTCCTTTGTGGGACGATGATGGCAATGTTTATCTGGTCCATGCTTTTGCGCATTCACGGGCCGGGGTGAAAAGTCTGATACAAGTGGTGAAACTAAACAGCGAAGGCTCCAAAATAACGG
>CAYSLN010000050.1:6450-13193 GCA_964431825.1 uncultured Pirellulales bacterium
TGCAACCTGTGAAATGGGTCGATGATTGGCCGGTAATTGGTATCGACCCGGATGGCGACGGAATCGGAGAGCCTGTTTTGGAATTTAAAAAACCTGATGTAAATAAAAAATCAGAAATAAAAATCCCACAAACCAGTGACGATTTTAATAACAGCACTTTGGGGCTGCAATGGCAATGGCACGGGAATTATTACGACGATTGGTACCGCCTATCCGAAGACAATGGCAACCTGAGACTTTACGCACAGTATAATCCTTCAAAATCTAAAAACCTGTGGACGGTGCCAAACTTATTGCTTCAAAAATTTCCTGCTCCAGATTTTACTGTAACAACTAAAATGAATATCGAAGGCATGAAAAACGCCGAAAAGTCAGGCCTCGTTATAATGGGTTTGGATTATGCCACTTTAACGGCAAAACCAAATTCAAAAAAGACAATTTTAACACTGGCAACCTGTCTGAATGCACGCGAGGGTAATCAAGAACAGGTTATGAAAAATGTACAACTTGAAACAAACACACTTTGGCTAAGAGCAGCCATATCAAAAGGTGGGATGTGTCAGTTTTTATATAGTATCGACGGTGACAGCTACCAATCTATCGGTGAACCTTTTAACTCGAAAGAAGGTCGATGGATTGGCGCCAAAGTCGGAATCTTTTCGACCAAGTTGGAACAAACCCCTTTAAGTGGCTATGTCGATTTTGATTATTTCAGAATTGATTAGGTCCGCGTTGTAAATTTTCTTTTTACTTGCACGATGTTTACCAATTATATATTATTTTGCTAAAATCCGCTTACAGAAGCTGCCTTATGAAAGTAAAAATGTGTATCATCCTGTCCGAAGGCCAATGCTCTTATCTGAAGCCAATTCTTAGGAGATACAAAAAATGCCAAAGGTAAAGACCTGCATTGTTTGTCTGATACTTGTCACAGGACTGTTGAGCAGCTGCACCACTCAAAAACCCCAAGCAACAGACTTCTGCAGCAAATCTCCGCCCGTTTATACAGCCGACTGGGAATCGCTGAAGAAACACAATCCTGCACCCGACTGGTTCCGTGATGCAAAATTTGGCATCTACTTTCATTGGGGAATTTACACTGTGCCGGCGTTTGCCAACGAATGGTATCCTCGCAACATGCATATAAAGAAAAACCGGGAGTACAAACACCACGTTCAGACATATGGTGAACCGATGGAGTTCGGCTACCATGACTTTGTGCCGATGTTCAAAGCTGAGAAGTTCAACGCCGATAAGTGGGCCAAGCTATTCGAGAAAGCCGGGGCGCGATTTGCCGGGCCCGTAGCCGAACACCACGATGGCTTTTCCATGTGGGCCAGCAAGCTGACTCCGTGGAATGCCAGAGACATGGGACCAAAACGCGACATCACGGGTGAACTCGCAAAAGCCATACGCAAACGCGGCATGCGTTTTGTCACGACCTTCCACCACGCCCGCAACAATCTATATCAGAAAGGCATTGGTGGAAACTGGACCGGTCACTACGAATTCGTCAAGAAAGATTTTCCCTCTCTGCTTGACGATCCCAAGAACGCAATCCTCTACGGCTATATGCCCCGTGAGGCGTTCCTTGATATTTGGAAAGGAAAGCTGCTCGAGGTAATCAACAAATATCAGCCGGACCTGATGTGGTTTGATTCTTGGCTGGATGAAATTCCGGATAAATACAAGACTGAGTACCTCGCATACTACTTCAATAAAGCCAATAAGTGGGACAAAGAAGTCGTCGTCACGTTTAAGCAAAAAGACCTGCCGCGCGAAGTTGGTGTGGAAGATTACGAAAAAGGCCGGGCGAATCATCTGACCGAGTTCGTATGGCTGACGGATGACACAATCAGCCAAGGCAGTTGGTGCTATACCGAGGGCCTTCGAATCAAGAGCACACGAGAAGTGTTGCACACACTGATTGACATCGTCAGTAAAAACGGTCAGCTGCTGCTCAACATTTCTCCCAAGGCTGATGGTACTATTCCGAATGACCAGGAGCAGGTACTACTTGGTATCGGGAAATGGTTGAAAAACTACGGCGAGGCTATCTACGAAACTCGTCCATTCGTTGATTTCGGGGAAGGACCTACTCGATTGGAAAAAGGTGGGCATTTCATCAAGATGAAAGGAGGTTATACTCCGCAGGACATTCGCTATACACGCAAGGGAGAAATCGTCTATGCGATTGTCCTCGGATGGCCGGGCAAGAACGAGCAGGTCGTGATGACGCTGTTCGGTGAAGGCAACAAAGCCGAGGGCATAAGTGTTAAAGACGTTTCAATGCTCAGCACAAAAAAACCAATAAAGTTGGAACGGCAAAAGGCTGGCCTTGTTGTCACTACCCCTGCGGTGAAGACCGATGATATAGCAATCGTATTTAAGATAAGCACTTCGGGTTGATTGTGTTGAGACATCAGCCGACAAGACGTAATGAGTCCGCGTTAGTTGTGAATTGTTGTGATGCAGTTTGTCACCCAAGGAAACGTACGCGGGCAGGTGACACTCAGTGGTATAGTGTGAGACCAGCATAGAACGTGGTACCAGGGCCGTAGGGGAAAGAGTTCGGAGTGCCGGAGTAGGCTAATGTCGGTACGTAAATTTTTTCGTCAAAGAGGTTCTCTACTCTGAAAGTAAAAATCGACCTTCCCTTCTTCAGCCCAAGCCATTTTGACAGGTCAAGGTCTAAATTCATATTAACTAAGTTCACTGCTTTAGGTTCCGGATTGACCACAAGCGTCGAGAAGAAGGGGGCAGGTAATGAGGGGAAGTAGATTTCCGGCGGTTTATCAAAGAAACAATAGAAGATCGACACACTCCCCCCATCCCAAGTGTATGCTGTACCAAATTTAGCCATGATATCCGGCACAACACTTGGATTGAGTCCGGCATCGCCCCTTCCATTCTGATACATAAACGAGCCGAGCACATGCCAGTTCCTAGTGAAAAAGTGCTTGGCTTCAAACTCAATGCCGTTGTACCTATGCGTACCTCCGTTCATATAAGACATGTCGGGGACTGCACTCGCATCGTAAATAACGAGCTTGTCTATTGTGCTGTGGAAATACGTAACAGCGGCATAGGTCTTTTCGTCATGATAAAAAAGCTGTACGTCGTAGGTCATTACCCCCTCGGGTACGAGGTTTCTGTTGCCCCTGAGAATCCCCGGGTCAAGGAGGTCGGTTTCTATTGTGGTCGGAGCCCTGAAGGCCTGGCCGCGCAGGAGTTTGATGCCCCATTTGTCAGATGGTGTTATAATTAAACCAGATCGGTATATCCAGTCGGTGAAGCCATAACTTGATTTGTTCCATTGTGTGCCGCCAATGAGCTTAAGAAACTTGTCGAACTTATAGTCACCATGAGCATAAAAGCTCTTAGGCTTATGGCAGTATGGTAGGACGGAATGAAATCTATCGTCATTCGGGTTGTGACTCGAGCGCTCTTCCTGCAGGTACCCCAGGACTACGTTCATGTTATCTATGGGGTTGGAAAAGAGGGTCGCTTCAGCAAGTATATCCGATGTGTCGATCCCGATCATCTCCGGCTTAAAGCTGGTCAGGCTATTTTCCTGAAAATTATAGGTAGCGTTCAACTCCAGCGTTGCTCGCTCATGCATGGGGATTCGATATCCAGCGTTTAAGAATAGTTTTTTATTGAGGAATTTCTTATGTGGATTGGACCAAAAAGGCACAACCCCCAATGCGAACGCATCATAATCCGACCAGAAGCTATCAAAAGTGAAGTTTCCATAATTCAGATGCGCCACTACCGAGTAGCTTTTGTATTGTTTGTTACCCTCGCCGTAGACACCCAACCCATCGGTCATATTGTAGGGGTATCCCTGTTGCCCAGCTACGCGAACGGCGGTGATATAGCCGAGTTCACCGGACCTTCCTCCAGCCGTAACATCCGTTTCATAGTATCCGTAACTTCCTCCCATGCCGGAGACAGATAACTCATTTTGCTCCGGGATTGCCCGGGGCTTCAAGTTGACAACACCTGTGAAGGCATTGCTTCCATAAAGTACCGAACCGGGTCCGCGAATGAGCTCTACACTCTCTAAAGTTGACAATGGCAACGTCGTATACATATTAACATTGAGCCCCTGACAGCTTTCCCGGATGGGCCGACCGTTAAAGAGTATCAGGGTGTGCGAATCCGTAACCATCGCCATATCGCCCCGAAAGCCCGCTACGTTGTCAGTGTAAGGGTAGGCATCTCGCGTATAGACGCTTGGCTGACGCTGCATAAGCTGATGAAGGTTCCTGTCTCCATAAACTTCGAACTCTTCTCGGGGAACGACAACCACAACACCCGGCGCCTCGGACACCGTCTCGGCCTTTTTGGAGGCCACGGTAACAACAGGAACCTCAAGGAGTTCCTCGAGTGACATATCCATGAGGTCCTTCTCGGGGGCGTCCTCATGGGCAAAAGCTGGCGACTGGACCGCTACAATAAGGCACCAGACAATTATCCGGACGGTGAGGCGAACACGTGTCGGCTTCATCGCGGCACCTCCGAAAACTCGATTTTTTGTATTTTCAAGCCGATTTTTCATACAAAAAACAACGTTTTTCGTTTTATAAAACCTGTACTTTTGGGGCTTACCATCGTCGCAGCCCCCTGGATGGCAGCAACCTCCCATTTTTTGGATTATCGGTTAGGGAATGGCCGGGCTTAATATAAAGAAAAGGAATTTCCCTGTAAATTCTCCGGTCAGATATGGTTCTTTTGACCCTTGGCTAAGCTCCAGCAGGAAAAAAGTGTTTGAAGCAAGTGCTAAAACTTTTTACTTTATACCTTATCCATACAATTTAATCTTCACACACAAACTTATGTGAAAGTCGGTACTCTGTTGCCGCCGTAAAGGTATTATTTTCTAAAAATTAGCAAAATAGGAGATCGAATATGAGTGCGACAACCCACCTGAATTGGATAATCCTGAGCGTTTGCCTTTTAGTGGCGCTGTCCGGATGCACTGTTGAGAGAAGGATACCACCAGCGTCCACAGCGAGTGAACTAAGCTGGCCAGCGATAACCAAAGAATGCCGTCCCTGGGCGCGCTGGTGGTGGCTGGGCAGCGCCGTGGACAAAATCAATCTCACACAGCTACTGACTCAATATCAGGAAGCCGGCCTGGGTGGTGTTGAAATCTGTTCTATCTACGGTGTGAGAGGATATGAAGAGCGCTTCATTGACTTTCTCTCGCCAAAATGGATGGAAATGCTGGCACACACAACCACACAAGCCAAACGACTGGGCCTGGGTGTGGACCTGACAACCGGCACCGGCTGGCCGTTCGGCGGGCCGAATGTGTCAGCGGAGACAGCTTCAGCCAGGGTCATACTAAAGCGATACGAACTCGCGAGCGGAGACAACCTGAAATCGAAGCTACCAGATGGAGAACTGCAGTTCCTGCTGGCCATCTCGGACAGTGGGCAGCAAATCAACCTGACTGACAAAGCAAACGAAGGATACCTTGACTGGACTGCACCACCGGGACAATGGCAGCTTTATACCATTTCTAAAAAGAGCCCGATACAGAAAGTAAAACGTGCTGCGCCGGGCGGTGAAGGGTATGTGCTCGACCCTTATTCAGTTACGGCACTGGATAAATACCTGGCAAGATTCGACAAGGCCTTCTCCAATTATCGTGGTGATATGCCGCGTTCTCATTTCCACGATTCCTTCGAATACTACAGCTCTTCCTGGACGACGGACTTTTTCCATGAGTTTGAATCGCGCCGAGGCTACGACTTACATACCCAGATACCTGCGTTATTCGGTGACGGTCCAGAGGACACCGTCAAGCGAGTCAAAGGCGATTACCGGGAGACGCTTTCAGATTTGCACCTGGCTTACATCCAGTTCTGGACCCAGTGGTGTCACGAACACGGCAGCATTTCGCGCAATCAGGCACACGGTGCGCCAGGAAACCTGCTGGATATCTATGCAGCGGCGGACATTCCCGAAACTGAAATCTTCGGTGGAATGATTGATACGAAGATTCCTCCGATGAAGTTTTCCTCCTCGGCTGCGCATGTGACCGGACGTAAGCTGGCCTCGGCTGAGTCTTTTACCTGGTTTGGTGAACACTTCCAAGTACCACTGTCCGAGGTTAAACGTGCAGCTGACTTCCTGTTCACTACAGGTGTTAACCATATATTCTTTCACGGTATTCCCTACTCGCCAGAGGAGGCACCCTGGCCCGGCTGGCAGTTTTATGCCTCGGTGAATTTCTCTCCATCAGGCGGTCTCTGGCATGATTTGCCTCAGTTCAACGCCTACGTGACTCGCTGCCAGTCTGTCCTTCAATCGGGCACACCAGCCAATGATATTCTGCTGTATCTTCCGGTGCATGACATCTGGCATACATCGGGGGAGCTATTAATGCAGTTCACTGCGCATAATATGGACGAAAAATGGATTGGGTCATCTTCGTTTTTCAAGACCGCTATGATGCTGTGGAAGCGAGGCTATGCTTTTGACGAAGTATCTGACCGGTTACTTGCGAAAGCTCGCTGCCGGGACGATAAAATTCTCCTCGGCGGAAATGCTTACAAGGTCGTCATTGTACCCCAATGCCATCTGATGCCTGTCGCAACGATGCAGAAACTGGTTCAACTGGCCCGCGGCGGCGCAACCATTGTTTTCCAAGAATCTCTACCCACGGATGTTCCCGGGCTTGGTGATTTGGAAAAACGCCGTGCCAAGTTTCAAAAACTGCTTACTACAAT
>CAYSLN010000051.1:0-7376 GCA_964431825.1 uncultured Pirellulales bacterium
ATTGGCCAGCTGAACAGAGGATTCATCCCACGGGCGGATTACCCATTGCTTTTCAGAACCTCGTTGCATCCGTGCGGCACGTTGCATTAAGAGTCCATCCCGTTTTTTACAGGGCTTGTATCCCTGCCTTTTTGATTTTTATTGTTCTGCCAAATACCTACATGCCAACCTTGGGCAATCCAAGGCGTGCAACACTCTGAATATCACCCATTGCCGGAGCATAAGGTCGCAGACGAAAACTGTAGCTATACGCCTCTGCTGGCAAAGTGTATTCCTGGTGTGGCCGGGCACCCCAGCTATCATCCCCCCCAACACCCATCTGTTTGTAATCCAAATTGACCGTTACGATATCCCTGCGGGGTAATTCGTGAATATGCTTTGCAGTTTCCAAATCCTGCATATGAAATGGCCACGCACTAACGCTCAACAACGGCATCCCGACCGCCAACAGACCAACACCATCTTTATCGGTTAACGCCAGCCACCTCACATCAGTCTTATTACCATTTTCCTGTGGCCGCACATATTCATATATATTTTCCTCCACCGTCCCGGAGTACAATCCTATCGCAGCGCCGCTCTTACGGTCCCAGTACGTCTCATGCGGCCCACGTCCGTACCAGCTTATCTTCTCGAATCGCCCCGGCATGGCCATCTGCATCCCAAAGCGGGGCAGGTCCGGCAACTCACCACCAGCCTTAAAACTGCTCTCGACAACAACATCACCACTGCCATAAATAGTGTAAGTAGTTCGGTAATCAGAATCACCCGCCGCTAACTTGGCCAGCGATGTGATCTTGATGACCTGAGCTTCAACCTGCTCAGCACTAACATCGGTCACTGTCCGGCCGGGACCGGCATCTCGCCAAACGCCCTGTCGCCTCGGCATATTATTGCCGTTATCATTATCGATAGGTGGCCGCCAAAAATTGGGGACCAAAGCCGAAGTAATCAACTCCCGCCCCGAATATCTCAATGATTCGAGCGCACCGCTTTCCCTGCCGATTGTTAGCTCAAAATCCTTACCCCTGACAACAAAGGCCTTCTCCGACTCCAGCAGTTTAACCGGCGCCATGGTAGCCACATCCACTTTGGGTACAGCCGGAGTACGAAATGGAACTTCAAACTGGTCCCACGCCACCACGTGTCCTTTAGACCCCCAGCTCTTATCTTCCGCCAGAACAAAGATTACCTTCAGAAAATACTCCGCACCCGCCTTAAGTTCAGGTTTCTTCAAAGGCACGGTTATCCGCTTTTTTGTTTGCGGAGCTATTGACACTCTCGGCAGCTTGCCCTTCTGTATAACCTTGCCGTCTTCTTCAAGCTCCCACAAGACCTCGAAAACATCAAGGTCAGTAAAGCAATACTCGTTATGCACCTGGACCTTACCCGCCATCGGGTTGACTGGGTAGGAATTTATGTTCTGATAAATCTTTTTGACCTCGTACAGAGACGGATGTGGCTTCCGGTCAGGCATAACAAGGCCGTTGCAGCAGAAATTCCCGTCGTTGGGTCGGTCGCCGTAGTCGCCCCCGTAAGCCCAAAACATCTTACCGTCACCGGAAAATTTGCGCAGACCCTGGTCGGCCCAGTCCCAAACGAACCCGCCTATCAGTCGCTTATGAGAACGTATCGCATCCCAGTACTCTTTCAGGTTCCCGACCGAGTTACCCATCGCATGCACATATTCGCACAAAACCATTGGACGTTCGTCTATCGGGTCGGTTGCAATAGCAACGATTTGTGGAATCCTGGCATACATCCTGCTGATTACATCGACATAGTAAAAATCTTTGGGCCTGCCGGCGGCCCCCTCGTAGTGAACATAACGCGTTGGGTCATAGTCATGAATCCACCCGGACATAGCAGAGTGGTTGGGACCGCATCCACTTTCATTACCAAGAGACCAGAATATAACACTGGGATGATTCTTGTCCCGTTCGACCATTCGAATGGCACGCTCAACAAACGCATTATGCCACTCCGCCTGGTTCGCGAAGTAACCGCCAAGCCCATGTGACTCAAGATTGGCCTCGTCAATAAGATATATGCCGTACTCATCGCACAAATCATACCAATGTGGGTCATCTGGATAATGAGAAGTGCGGACAGCATTAATATTATTCTGCTTGAGCAGCTTGATATCCTCAATCATTCTACTGACCGGTATCGCCCGGCCGTGGTCCGGATCGTGCTCGTGCCGATTGACTCCAAAGAGCTTGATTGACCGGCCGTTTACATAGAGCTGCCCGTCCTTGATCTCAATCTTCCGGAACCCAACCTTACAGCTCTCGAATTCAATCGTCTCACCGTCGGCATCCTTCAATGTTAGAACAAGTGTATACAAATTAGGCGTTTCAGCAGACCATTTCTTCGGCTTTGAAACCGTCCCATCCATCATGGCAAATCCCACCCTGTCCCTCTGTGGGTGCCTTTCCCTCATCAGGGCCCGGACGTCCCTGCTCAATGGCTTGGCAAAGACCGGCTGGTTCTGCTCGTCATAGAGCTGGGCCTGAACAACACCGCTTCTTGGACGCCTGCCGGTGAAAGAAGCCAATCTGGGACGAATCATAACAATGCCGTCTTCGTATTTATCATCCAGGTCACATCGCACAAAGAAATCCGAAATATGTACCTCGGGCGTTGAGAACAAATAAACGTTTCGGTAAATCCCGCTCAATCGCCACATATCCTGGTCCTCGATATAGCTGCCATCGGACCAGCGATAAACCTCTACTGCAAGCATATTGGTACCTGGTTTTAGGTATTCTGTGATATTGAACTCCGCCGGCGTCATGCTGCCTTGACTGTAGCCAACCTTTCTGCCGTTGACCCAGACATAGAAGGCACTCTTGACCCCGTCGAAATGAAGAAACATTTGCCGCTCCTGCCAGTCCGCTGGTACGGTAAATTCCCGACGGTATGACCCAACAGGATTGTACTCGTGCGGAATGTACGGCGGATTGGGCCGGAATGGATAACGCATATTCAGGTAAATCGGCCGGCCATAACCATGCATCTGCCAGTTGGAGGGAACAACAATCTCGTCCCAACTGCTCACATCGTAGTCCGCCTTTTGGAATCCCACTGGTCGCTCGGCTGGTTTGTTGACCCAATTAAACTTCCACTTGCCGTTGAGAGACATGTAGAAACTCGACGCTTCACGTTTGCACGCCAGCGCCTTTTTCAGGTCCACATACGGCATCAACGTGCAGTGACCGGGCTCTTTGTTTATACCAATAACCTCAGGATTCTCCCAGTCTGGAACCTTGTCACTTTCGCCTCCGTAGGAAGCTGTGGCTGCTACACCAGTGTTGCCAGCCAACTTAGAACTCTCCATCTGCGACTGACTGCAACCAACAGGCAAAAGCACTATCGATATGACCATTACAACAAAGATTCTAAGCAACATATGGTTTGAGCTTCGCATTTTTACTCTCCTTCAACCTCTAATACAATTCTTCAGTGAAAATCTTGGCAAAACAGCCGAGTGCAGCGTACCTCCTTGCAGGAAATAGTATTGAGGAGCTGTTGTACCCTTTATCTCATCCGACATTTGTTCCGATCTGCTGGACCGTTGATGTTTATCCTAACTTCACCGTTGTGATTTTGGCCGGCGCTAAGTACAAAAGCCACTTACATGTTTCAGAGCAGTTGGTCGATTGCAGCAGTCAACTCCTTCTTGCTGGTTAAGCCCACCCACTTCTTCTGCACTTGACCGTCTTTGAACAAAATGGTGGTCGGTATCGCGTTGATACCAAACTCTATTGCGCTGTCACGTTCATCGTCTGTATTAAGCTTGCATATCTCAGCCCTGCCTGCATATTCATCTGCAATCTCCTTAACGATAGGAGCCATCATTATGCAGGGACCGCACCATGGCGCCCAGAAGTCAACCAGCACTGGCACCGTTGAGCTGTGAACAATCTCGTCAAAAGTGGCATCGGTTAACTCATTTACATTAGCACCCATTAATTTATCCTTTCAGCGTGAGATTCCACGCAAAAAACTTGCCCGAAAATGCCTTTAAACTCTCGGTGCGTCATAATAGCTGAATCTTCCGCTCGATTCAAGCCCATTTTACAATCATTTTTTATCTGCTGTTTAGCTTACCATCCACCCGGCCCAAGCTGGTCACTGACCGGTTTGTTCCACCAGTCCGGATTCCTGAAGTACTCCTTTAGCATCATAGAAGCAATCACACCGTCAGCAACGGCTGTAACCAGCTGCATAGCCGCACCAATCCTGCAGTCACCCGCCACGAATACCCCCGGAACACTTGTTCGAAGATACGCACAGTCGCACTTGACAAACCCTTTGTCGGTCAGCTCCACCGAACCTTTGAAAAACTCGGTATTAGGAACCATACCAATAAATATAAACACTCCATCGCAGGGATAGTCTTCCTCCTGACCGCTCTTGACGTTTTTCAGTTTGACTGACTGTACTTTCCCCTCGCCCTCTATAGCAGTCGCCACAGTGTCGTATCTGATAATCAAATTTGAATTCGGCTCGTTTGCCTTTTCAAGAAGCTCCTCGACCAGAACCTTCGCTGCCCTGAACTCATCCCTGCGGTGTACCATCAACACCTTAGAAGCATATTTCGTCAGGTGCAACGTCTCTTCCGCTGCGGTATTGCCCCCGCCCACAGAGACAATCTGCTTGCCCTTGAAGAACGGCCCATCGCAGGTCCCACAATAGCTGACGCCCGCACCGGCGTTGCGAAAATCCTCTTCACCGGGAATACCAAGCCTCCGATAGCTGCTGCCGGGCGCCAGAATAACAGCCCTTGCAACAAATTTATCTTTGTCGCAGTAAACAGCAATCCTACCATCCTGTAGTTTCTCCATGCCCGTCACTTCGCAGCTGGTCTTTATCTCAGCACCAAAGTTTTCAACCTGCTTCCTCATCTGCTCTATCAGGCCGGGTCCGTCAATCCGTTCGATGCCGGGATAGTTTTCTATTCTGTCTGTGGTGTTGATCTGTCCGCCGGGCTGAAATTTCTCAAGCATTAATGTCTTTAGCCTGTCCCGCGAGGTATAAAGAGCCGCCCCAAAACCGGCCGGACCTGCGCCAACTATAACGACATCATAAATGATACTACTACTTTCTTTCATCCTTGTTCCCCTTATCGCCAACCCTGAAACCTTTGAATCTTTCATTATGCCCCTCTGCAAACAATCTGCAACAAGATTTTCCCGCTTTACTTGCTTGCTGCGTTCATTCTTTTGCAAAACCGGCAGAACCGACTCATATACGTGCTTTAAACACCTTTTACAACCTTGGCTTTGACGCTGGCTGACTATATAATTGCACAACATGAAAGAACTCTTGAAAAAACTAATCAATGCCCAAACAACCGCTGAAAAAGGCGAATTGGTCGCGGCCAAAATAATTGCAGATGAATTTAGTCGATTCAATATCAACTCCAGCATAGATAGCTGGGGTCAAAACAGAGCAAATGTCATAGCTCACATAGAATCGAATAAACAAAAACCCGCACTTCTGTTCGTCTGCCACCTCGATGTTGTTGGTCCAGGCCAGGCGAACTGGAAACACCCACCATTCGCAGCAGTCGAACGCGACGGCAAAATCTACGGCAGAGGCGCTGCGGATATGAAGGGTGGCATCGCCGCGGCTGTCACCGCCATTGGCGAGATTGTTAACTCTGCCACCGAACTACAGGGCGACATCATCTTCCTGGCTGCAGCAGGTGAAGAAACCGATAGTTGCGGCTCCGACAGATTTGTCCGCGACTGTAACTGGCTGCCTGAGCTTGCCGGCGTGGCCATACCTGAGCCAACGGACTTCGCAGTCGTCACCACCCATCGCGGAATGTTGTGGCTCAAAATTTCAACCAAAGGTAAAACCGCCCATAGCTCAACGCCGGAGTTGGGCGTCAACGCAATAACATCGATGAACTCCGTCCTGGACCAGCTTCTAAACTACAAGATAAACGTTGAACCTCATGAATTCCTGGGTTCGTGTTCAATGAGCATCAATACAATCACCGGCGGCAAAGCCCTTAACGTTGTACCCGACCAATGCGATATCGGCATAGATATCCGCACTGTGCCGGCACAAAATCACAACGACATCATCACCGACCTCAAAAAAATCCTGGCTAAACTAAAAGCCGATAATCCGCAATTCGATGCAGAGCTCTCCGTCATCCGGCAGGTGGAATCATTGGAAACTGACCGCCACTGTGATTTTGTTAAGAACTTTTGTTCCGCCGTTGGAGTTGTTGAAACCAAAGCTGTCGGCTTCACTACGGATGGCCCGTTTTTTGCCCCGCTGCAGGCACCGGTGGTTATCTTCGGCCCGGGAAAACCGCAACTTTGCCATAAACCTGACGAATACATCCAAATCACTGATCTTGAAAAAGCCCTCAATCACTATAAGAACCTTCTCCTTCAGTTTTTAACATAACCGCATTTCTGACTTCTGACTTCTACTTTCCGAACCCATGCTTAGAATTGATACATTCCCCTGCATTTAGCCTTAACGTTAAGTGCAAAAACCCTTATAATAATTTGGGTTTTGCTAAAGTAGTGTTTCAATTAATAATGATTCAAATCAGACTATACAAAGCGTTCACTTTAATCAAACTCCTGGTCGTCATCGCTATAATTGCCTTACTGATGGCGATCCTGATACCAGCTCTCTCAGCCGCCAGGAAGCAGGCCAAGGGTATAGCATGCCTGGCCAACCAAAAAGGTCTGATACTCGCCTATGTAACCTACACTTCCGACAGCGAAGACAAAATACCAAGTGCCAACACCTTCGGAGGACATGAAGATGCAGAATTTTCATGGGTTAAGCCACCCCAGAACGAAAACGGCAAAAAATGGGCTCGGCAGGTACCGAGGTAACCATGGAACAGCGGCTTCTGGGAATCAAACGAGGAGTCCTATATCCCTATTGCAAAGATACCTTGCTATACCATTGCCCCGGTGACAATCGGCATATAAGGGGAACAAATCTCGGCGACACCTCAGCATACACCATATACCGAAGTTACGGAATTCAGGGTGGACTCAATGGGGAAGAGGACGCCGGACCGGCCTGGAATGGGGAAGGTAACCACATCACGAAGCTCTCGCAACTCAAGTCACCAGGCTTCGTTTATGTCTTTGTGGAAGAATACTACGACGGGTGGGGGTCTAACTACAACGGCGGCTCCTGGCAGATCGATAAAAGTAATAACGGCCATAGCTGGTGGAATATCATGGCGATTTGGCATGTCAACAGCTTCACCCTGTCTTTCGCAGATGGCCACGCCTCAAAACTGAAATGCAGGGACAAACGAACCATAGAGTTCGCTTATAACCGCGGCCTCTACGACCAGCCGGATAATCCCGACCTCAAGTTCA
>CAYSLN010000051.1:7476-12977 GCA_964431825.1 uncultured Pirellulales bacterium
CTTAGAATTTGAACTGGTCTTTGAAGACGGTTTTGAAATCGTAGGCATTGTTGAAATCATCGATTGAATCACTTGGCTGAGCGCTCATCCATTTGTGTTTTATTAAGGAATAAACGATTTCGCCGAAGTCACGTGTTGTTCTGACCCCCCATGTATTCAACACCGGCATTGCCAACCTGCCCCACTTTTCAACAGCTAATTTCTTCAGGCCCTTACAAAGCGTCTCCCCGTCGACGTGCCTTGGCTCCGAAGCGATATTTTTTGCTGTGTAGCCGAGCCCTTCATGCACAAACTTAATCGCCCCAAAGCTAAATCGCCCATCTTCTGCCGCAATTTGTTCCAGACTCTTCTTCATGTTAGCTCTTTTTTTGTCTATGAACTACGAACCATAAACTCATAACTACATACTAAATCAAAGCGCTCTCTGCCCCGGTTTTGCGCCGGCATCAGCCGAAAGCATAAAAATATCTTTGCCGCCCGTGCCCACTGCCAGAATCATACCTTCGGACAGACCGAATCTCATCTTTCTTGGCTTCAGATTGGCAAAATAAACTACGATTTTGCCCATCAGGTCCTCAGGCTTGTAGGCCTTCGCTATGGCAGCTAAAACAGTCCTCTGTGGGCCACCAACATCCAAAACCAGTCGCAGTAGCTTATCAGCACCTTCTACAGGCTCGGCATTTACTACTTTGGCGATTCGCAGGTCGATCTTCTCAAAGTCTTCTATTGTGCATTCCGGTTTGAATGCCTCAGCCTCAACCGCCTCTGTCTGTGCAGGACCCGCCGGTTGCGGACTTTGACCTTCCTTACTTTCTTCTATCATCGCATTCACCTGTCCTTCATCAATCCTTTCAAATAATCGTTCAAAATCGTTTATCTTCTGATTTTCCAGCACTCTCTCGACATCTGCAAATCGAAGTTCATCAACGTTAAGAAACTTTTCCACCCTCTTACTATATTCCGGCAGAATGGGCTTTAAGTAAATCGTCAGAATGCGGAAGGCATTTATTATCGTCGTCAGGACCACTCGTGTTTTTTCCGGCTCAGTCTTCACAGTCACCCACGGCTGGTTCTGCTCAACATAACGGTTCGCCTCGTCGGCCATAGCAACAATCCTGCGAACCAAGCTTGCATACTTAAGGTCCTCGTAGTCCCCAATAATCTGCTCCTTCGCAGCAGCTAACTTGTTGATTAACTCCCGACCCTGCCCGTCCAGCTCGCCGAGCAGTCCCTCTAATTTCTTTGTTAGCATCGGCGCCGAGCGGGATGCCAGGTTTGCAAATTTGCCAACCAGATCGGAATTAGTCTTGTTTATGAAATCCTCTACCTGCAAATCTATGTCTTCGATACCGTTGCTTAGTTTGCTTGCGTAATAATATCGCAGACACTCCGGGTTCAAATGCTTTAAGTACGTCCCTGCCTTGATAAACGTCCCCCGTGACTTACTCATCTTCTCCCCGTTAACCGTCAAAAAGCCGTGCACGAAAAGCTTCTCGGCGGTCTTAAAGCCCGAACCTATTAGCATCGCAGGCCAGAAAAGCGCATGAAAATACATAATGTCCTTGCCTATAAAATGATAAAGCTCGTATTCATCGCTGTTCCAGACCTTGTCAAAATCAAGACCATTCTTATCACAGTAGTTTTTGGCCGAAGCCATATATCCGATGGGTGCATCCAGCCAAACGTAGAAAAATTTGTTCTCTTCTCCGGGTATCTTGAATCCGAAGTACGGACCGTCACGCGATATGTCCCAATCCTTCAGGCCGACCTTGAACCATTCATCGAGTTTGTTCGCCACCGATTTTTGTGTGTAGCCCCCGGCAACAAGCTCCCTGAGTTGTTGTTCGTAATCAGCAAGCTTAAAAAAGTAGTGCTTGCTTTCTCTGCGTACCGGCCGCGTCCCGCAGGTAGCACATCGGGGATTCTTCAACTCAACGGGCTGATACGTAGCACTGCACGATTCACAGGAATCGCCGTACTGGTCCTCGGCCCCGCATCGGGGGCATGCCCCCCGAACGTATCTGTCCGGCAGGGTCATTTTGCAACTATCGCAATACGTTTGCTCGACCTCCCGCGTTACGATAGACCCCTTCTCATTCAGCTTGGCAAAAAACAGTTCACTCAGTTGGCGGTTTTCAGTCGAATGCGTCGTGTAAAAATTATCGAATTCTATGTAAAAGCTCTTGAAATCCGACTCGTGCTCCTTATGCATCTGCCCGATTAGCTCTTCAGGACTTATACCCCCGGCACGAGCACTTATCATAATAGGTGTGCCATGGGTGTCGTCGGCGCAGAAGTAAAGACACTCGTTTCCGCACATCTTCTGAAAACGCACCCATATATCCGTCTGCAGATACTCGACCAGATGCCCTATATGTATCGGCCCGTTCGCATAAGGCAAAGCTGATGTTACGACGATTTTGCGGGGCATATCTTCCCTTAACTACTTACTACTTTTCTTCCTCTTTGTCGTCTTGCTCCTTGGCTTTTGTTGTACCCTCTTGCGACTCTTGAGCATCCCCCTTCACATTGTCGGATTCCTTCTGCTTGCTTACAGAGGCGATTATCTCGATCTCTTCGACCGGCGTAGCGATTTTTTCCCCATTGTCGTACTCGACCACAACAAGTTGAGTCAGTATCTGGCTGTCAATGACCTTGCCTTCACCGTGTTTGGTCTTCACCAGTGCATTCTTCTTCGGCAACCGTTTCTTAAGTTCGGTGTAGGTCTTGTCTTCGTACCGCAGGCAGCACTTCAATCTGCCGCAATAGCCGGATATCTTCGACGGATCCAGTGTTGCCTTCTGCATCTTGGCCATCCGCATATTGACCGGCTTCAGAAGTTTGAGAAACCTCCTGCAGCAGCATTCCTGTCCGCAAGTCTCAACATCACCGAGCAGCTTCGCTTCATCACGAGAGCCGATTTGGCGCATCTCGATCCTTGTCTGATATTCCTGCGCCAGTTTCTTCACCAGTTCGCGAAAATCCACCCGACCGTCGGACATGAAGTAAAAAACGATACGCTCCCCGCCGAATATGTGCTCCGCATCGACTATTTTCATCGGCAGATCCAGTTCCTTGATGAATCGCCTGCAACACTCCGCATCTTCCTCCGCGATTTTCCGCAGGTGCTGTTCTTCGCTTATATCAGCAGCCGTTGCATAACGAATAAACTTCCCCGCCTGTTCAACGGTTGATTCGATACCGCTGTTATCGAAATACTCCTTTATCTGCTCGTCACTTAATTTAAATCTCCCGGTCTTGTAACAGCTCAGATGACCTACAAGGTAGCCTAATTCAAGACCCTTTTCGGTTTTAACCACCACGCGGGTGGCGGTTTTGGGCACACTGCTCTCGTTATGCTCGAAGAAAGCCAGCGTATTCAGCCGACCGTAGCGAACCAGCATATACTTTTTATTCTTTGCCCGCTTGGACTTTGTTGCGGATGTTTCCGGCATCTGATTTTACCTAATGACCTGCCGCCACTCTGCACTTTGTCGCAGAAATCCCAAACACATTTTTTACATTTGGGAACCCGCAGGATGGGCGGCCCGATTAATAATACTGCTAAGTTGCTTTATTAACTGGATTTGATTATATCAGAACCGGTGAGATTTAACAATAGCCGCTCGAAAATAAGTTTTTCGTTCACGCTGGCTTCTATCCATCGCATCGTCTCGTAACAATCCTCGATCTTCTCCGCAGCCTGCTCCGGCCCGAAACGATTCGCTAACTTTTTAATCTGCTCTCCCTGGTCAAAGTTAATACTGTCCGTCGCCTCTGTAACATTCCCCATCATTACATCCCGCAAAGCTGAAATCACTATTTGAACAAGAGTTTTCTGCGCCCTTCTGCCGATGTCGGCCTTACTGGTCGCCTCATCAAGCCCGGTCCAGACTGCCGCGATTCTCTTACGGTCCTCAATAAGCTGCTCCGCCAACTCCAGCGCATCGGCAAGTCCATAACTAGCCACGGAACTCACAAGCCTCTTCTTGGTTTGGTATAGGTCCGCACCAGCCATCTCAAGCTCCCCCCACTGACAGGCCAGTCCTAAACTGCCCATCGACAAACACCCAAAGTATCGAGCCTGCTTCGGCTCAACGCCCATCTCTTTTAGCTTCTCAATTATTCTGTCTTCCTCTACAGGCCCGAAACGAATTATCTGGCACCTTGATTTCGTTGTCTGCAAAAGTCTCTCCAGCCGAGTGCACAACAAAATGATACAGCAATACTCAGGCGGCTCCTCCAGAACCTTTAACAAACAATTCTGTGAAGAGGCGTTTAGCTTCTCCGCCTCACTGACGACAAAAACCTTTCTTTGCGAAACCATCGGCTTGGTCGGCACTTTTTTAACCACAAAGTCTCGAATCACATCTATCGGTAAATCAACCGGCGTCTTCCTGTCCTTGCCTTCTTCAGTAAATTCTATCAACTCCTTGTAAACATGATTGAACTCCGGATGTGAGCCGGCCTCGAATAACTGGCAGGATTGACACGAACCGCAGCTGTCCGCAAAACCGTTCTCCGCAACAGGCTCTCTGCAAAGCAACAGCTTACCCCACTCCCTGGCCACCTTGAATTTACCAACCCCATCCGGCCCGGCGAAAATATACGCATGTGGCACTTTGTCCGCCGCAAGGGCCCTTTGCAAAATGCCGATTGCCCTGTCCTGACAAAATATTTCCTTCAGTGACATCTATGCAAAGCTCGCCTGTGAGATTAGCTGCAATATCTCTTTGTGAACCCCCTCAATATCGCCGGCCCCATCGACAACAGAAAAGTTTCCCTGCTCCTTGGCCAGATGCAGAAAACCCTCACGCACCCTTTGATGATATTCACGGGACTTTGCCTCCATCCGGTCCCTCTGCCGGCTGAGCCGCTTGGTCCCGGTCTCCAAATCAACATCGACTATGATAGTCAAATCCGGCCAGGCCCTCTCGAGGCAGTCTTCCGCAATCTTTATCACCTTCTCCATTCCAAAGCCCCCCGCACAACCCTGATAAGCACACGTACTCGAAAGCCACCTGTCGAGAATAACACACTTGTTCTCTTTCAGCGCCGGCGCTATCTTCTCCGCCCACAGCTGTGCCCTCGCCGCCATATACAACAGCAGCTCCGTCCTCGTACTCATCGCATTATGTTCGGTGCTCAGAAGAATCTCTCTTATCTTCTCCCCGATAGCAGTCCCGCCGGGGTCGCGAAAGCCAAAGGCTTCTACACCCTGCTTTTGAAGCCATTCCGTTAAAAGTTTCGCCTGCGTACTCTTCCCGCAGCCATCCGGCCCATCGAGAACAATAAATTTACCTTTTAATCCCTCTTTCAAACTGTCCTTCCTCTTACCTTAACTCAAAACTCAGTCTCTCCCGGCTCAGGCTCTTCCGGGCCCTCAACCCCTGACCCACCATCATACACTAAATCAAGAGAGCCTACAAACACTACAGCAGCGACTGACACAATAAGCCGAAAGAAGGAACCTACAATCATGGAAACTCCCCCTAAAATGT
>CAYSLN010000052.1:0-3618 GCA_964431825.1 uncultured Pirellulales bacterium
GATTAGCAATCAGAGCTGATAGCTCTAACTTAAGCCCAACGTCTCAACAGAGTCAATGCGCCCAAGCCAAGGAAACAAATGGTCATTGGCTCAGGAATACAAATGGTGTCTATAACCAACTCGTCAACCAGGATGTCGCCTTTGATGGCAATCCATTCCCATGGTGGGTTCGGAATCAACTCGATCTCGAATAGCGTGTACATCCAGCCGTTCACCAATCCATCAGTCGTGCTAACCATGATTGACTTGTATGGATCAACGCCCGGTGTAACGCCAACGAGAGGTTTATCATCCCAGAACTGGTCGGTCAAACCTGCCGGTTTCCAGGTCAACTGAATCTGGATATCTTTCCACCAGCAGATTGGCGGTTTGTTGGGAATCCATACATCTATTTCGCCTGAAAGCGGCCACACACCCTGACGGTCGTCAATCGACTGAATCCAGTCGCCTGCGGGAGTAAGGACCATCTCCGGATAGCCGTAAGGATTGCGGATTTCATCAGGCGTCGGTGGTAGCTCCGGCGTTGAGAATTCCCATAACTGATAGGTGCTGCCTGGGTCGCCGCGCCAGACAGGAATTGTCACATCATCAGCGAGCGCAATTGATCCTGTTAGAGCTAAGGCTAAAGATACGACAATTAGTTTTTCCATATTTTCCTCCTTTTCCTATTTATAAATCTTTCGAACACTTCAATGGAATCTGAGCCCCGGGTGCATATTAACTCATGAGACATAAAGGTGTGTAGAACCTTCCGTGGACCCTTTCTCCTCCCGTTCCCTCACTTTTTTCCTCAATAGCTCTATATTACCGGACGTTATAGTGATGTCAATAGAAAAATGGAAATTTCTTGAAATCAGCGTTTCAGTACTGAAAAAGTAGTTTTTCCCCGGTGGAGAGCTATTATCCCTTAGTTTGTTCGGGGATCGGCAGGCCGAGTTCTGTGAGGACCTTCTGCATGTCTTCCCAGACCCTTCTGCGGTTCTCCGGCGAGTAGTTTCGCAACAGGTAGGCGGTGTGATATGTTGCCATGAGCTTTATGGGCGGTCTGCCGATGCCGGAGTAGTATTCGTGGAACTGGCCCCGCAGTTGGCCTATCGGTTTGTTGGTGTTTAAGAGTGTCCTGGCTGCGTGAGCGCCAAGGGCGACGATGACTTCGGGATTTATCAGCTCTATCTGTTTTTGGAGATATGGCAGGCAGCTTATTATCTCATCCGGTCTGGGGTCGCGATTGTCGGGGGGGCGGCACTTCAAGATATTTCCAATGAAGACATCGGTTCGCTTTAGGCCACAGGCTGCGATTACCTTATCCAATAGCTGTCCGGCCCTTCCGACGAAAGGTCGGCCCTGCGCATCTTCATCGGCACCGGGGCCTTCGCCGATAAACATTATGCGTGCGTTGGGATTGCCTTCGCCGGGTACGGTGTTTGTCCGCAGTGAGCCGAGGCCGCACTTGCGGCATTGATGAACTTCCTCGGCGATTTTTTCAAGCTCTGCAATTTTTTCAGAGACGGTCATATCATCCTCCGTGTTTTGCTGTTCGGGCGCTTCGAAATTACCCTTAATGGTAAAGCCAGAGAAAAAATTTTCCATTTCAAGATGCTGGCGAGTAACCTTGTTGATATCCACATCTTTTTCCTGTTTGCTCTGAGCTGTCATAAGCCGGCCATTTCCAAAACGGTAGCTGCGTGTCGTTCCCAGCCTAAAGCCATGATGTGAACTCCCTGAGAAAGGTCTTTTAGTTCTCTAATCAGACGGGCGGAGATTTCGATGCTTTTTTCGACTCTTTTTTCTTTCGGCACGCCGGCGAGTTCGTTTATAAGCTCATCAGGGACATGGATACCTGCGACGTTTGCGTTCATAAACTTTGCCATTGCGGGAGATTTCAGGAAGACGATTCCAGCCATAATCGGGACTTTAAGATGTTTTACCTTTTCGCAGAAGGAAGCGAACTTGTCCACTTCATAGACGGCCTGGGTCTGGAAGAACTCGGCGCCAGCGGCGACCTTTTTCTCCATCTTCATAATCTGTGGTTCCAGCGGGTCTGCGCCGGGATTGACGACTGCACCCAAACAGAATTGGGGCGGGCGGCCTTTTAAATCATTTCCCGCCATATCTTTGCCGGTCATTAAGGTTTTGACTGCGGAGAGCAACTGTACTGAATCCAAATCGAATACGGGCTTCGCCTGAGGGTGGTCACCGAGGCTCGGATGGTCGCCAGTAAGACACAATAGATTCTCAATACCTAATACTGCAGCGCTTAAGATGTCCGACTGCAAGCCCAGGCGATTGCGGTCCCGGCAGGTAAGCTGCATAATAGGCTCAAGGTTTTTCTCCTTCAAGAGGCGGCACATCGCTAATGAGCCAACCCTCATGACAGAGCTTTGCAAATCGGTGACGTTGAAGGCATCGATTTTGTTGCGCAGGGATTCAAGCTCGTCTATCAATTCTTTTACTTCTATGCCCTTGGGCGGGCCCACTTCGCAGGTGATTACGAACCTGCCTTGTTTGAAACGGTCGGTAAATTTCATGTATCAGGCGCCTCCTTGTGCTCTATGTCATAAAAGGATGTATTGCATAGCTGCTTTGTTGGCAGCATTTTACTGAAGTCTCGCGGGGTGCGGTTTTTGTTAAAGTTTTCCAATCGTCGGACCTTTTGGAGTCGTTCATAAATCAGTTGCCAGCCACAGTCTTTTTCGGAGTCAACCTCACACTTTCCGTCTTTAGTTCCGCCGCACGGCCCGTTTAGCATGTGCTTGGCACATGCAGTGATGGGACAGATACCTCCGGTGTAATCGAGCACGCATTGCCCACATGCATCGCAGCGTTCCTCCGATGGCCAGAGCCCCTGAAACCCGCCCAGAGAGACGGTATTGTCAGCAGGGTGGACGGGCAAATCAACTACGTTTGAAACGGACTGAACGCCGATGCCGCAGGTCAGGACAAGGATGGAATCAGCGGCTCTTATGTTGTCAAGTTCGCGAGAAAGTCGGCTGGTTACCAGAAGTTTGTTGCACAGGAGGTCAACGAGGCAGGAGCCGGTGACTTTTTTGGAGGCCTTTTCAAGCTCGGCTTTCATAGCAGCGAGACCTTCTTCGCCGCCTGTGCCACAGGATTCAGCGCAGCCGTTGCACGCGAGCAGGAAGATGTTGTTTTCGCCGGCGAGCGAGTCCATTACTTCTTCGATTGGTTTATTTTGTGTGAAGAGCATTTTCAAATCTCCTCAAGTACTTTGGATATCAGCTTCGGGACGACTTTCTCAACTTCGGTGCTAAGAGTTAATCCCGGGCCGATTTCTTTGGGTTCGACGGCTATGATAACTATTTCTTTCGGCTGGTTACCGACATGTTTGGCAGCAGTTAAGGCTTCGAACAGGCTTACCTGATGCAGGCTTATTTTCTGGTTTCTGTTGAAGAATTGTTCCAGCTGTTGGAACTGACCCGCCCTGAGATTAGCCTTGTAAACAGTTCCCGGCTCGTTGCCTGCCTTGAGCGCATCTATAACGATGAGCTTCTGAATGTTTTGTTCAGACAAGAGGATGTCCAGGCTCGACGTACCACCATCGATGACTTCGACGTTCGAGGGGAGCTGGTTGTTTTGCAACTCCTGTGCTGCGTGTAC
>CAYSLN010000052.1:3718-6030 GCA_964431825.1 uncultured Pirellulales bacterium
GCATCGAGCAGATGTATCGAGCAGGCCAGACACGGGTCGAAGGCACGGACGATTCGGACAATCTCAAACGGGTTTTCGGTGTCTTTGACTTTCGTACCTATAAGAGACTGTTCCACGGGGCCGGGTTGGCCATTGTCATCTTTTGGCGAGCAGTTCCATGCAGTGGGGGTGATTACCTGATAGCGGTTGATTTTTTTGTTCTTAATATTTGTCCAATGTCCGACGGCACCGCGTGGGGCAGCGCTTAGGCCGGTGCCATCTGCTTGTTCGGGGATATCGTAATCGGCGATGAAAGGATCATTGGGTTTTAGTGCCATGAGCCAATCGGCCATGGCATCGGCAATCAATTTGGCTTCAAGCGCCCTTGCGGCATGTCGCCCGAGGACGCTGAAGAGCGCACTTGCGTCGGCTCCAAATTCGCTGAGCAATGGGTCAACGGCGGCTTTGATGTTTTTATCACCTTTGGCATAAGCTACGACAGCGCGGGCCAGAGGTCCTGTTTCGACAACTTTGCCTTTATAACGTGGTGCTTTGATGAATGAATAGGCCTGCTTTTTGTTCAGATCCGGCTCTGTGTCGGAGAAGGCAGGATTTTTGCCTGATGTGGAATCGGCGTACCAGGAATTTTTTACATCTTCGGTAATCTGAGCGGCGTCGAACTGCTCGAACTTAAGGTTTTCGGAGGTTGTGCCTGATGGGAGCAGTGGGCCGTTGTCGGAGTAGAGGCCACCATAGGAAAGGAAGTTGCCACAGCCTCTTCCGATGGCAAAGTAATCATCGTAGGTTTTAGCGACGGCTATAACATCCGGGATGTAGATATTGTCGATAAAATCGCGTATTTCGTTGAGTCGCCAGAGGAAGCTGGTGATTTTGTCCTCGGTTGGTTTGTCGGTTACGCCTCCGGCGACAATGCCGACATTGTGAGGCATCTTGCCGCCAAATATGGTCAGCATCTCGTGGCATTTTCGCCTGATGTCCAGTGCCTTGATGTAGTGATTTACCAATTCGGCGTTTATCTGACCTGAGGCCCGGTAGTCACCTTCGTATCGAGGAACAAAGGGAGACAAGTTGCCCACGGCAGCGGCGGCATCTACATAATCCAGGGCAGCGAGGTGATAGAAGTGCAATATGTGAGACTGCAGGAAATTAGAGCCTAAAATCAAGGCACGGATTATCCTGGCATTTTTGGGGATTTTGTCCTTTATTCCAAAGGCATCGTCGAGACACAGGGCAGATGCTGTTGAATGCGCTGCGGGGCAGACGCCGCAGATGCGCTGAGTGTATCTGCTTGCATCCCGCGGGTCTCTGCCCTTGAGGATTATCTCGAAGCCTCGAAAGAGTGTGCCCTGGCTCTTTGCATCTTTTACAACGCCATCATCCACGACCACATCGACGGCCATGTGGCCTTCTATTCTTGTGATGGGGTCTATTTTGATTACTTTCCGCATTTTAATTTCTCGAACGTAATCTTTTCATAAAATGGCGATGTTCCATCAGGGAATTCGGGTTGTACGCACCCGATACATGGCGAACCTGCTTTTATGCACCAACTAACGCCGGCGTTCCATTGTCTGATAGGGCAGTCAGCATAGGTGTATGGTCCTTTGCAGCCTATCTTATACAAACAGCCGGGCTGGCCTGATTTGGCGGCGAATTTGCCCTTGTCGAAATCAGGTCTTCGCGGACAGTTCTCGTGGATAAGCCTGCCGTAGAATAACATGGGTCTTTTGAGGTCGTCCAGTTGGAGTGAATCCAAGCCAGAGAATATGATGGCGGCTATTGTCCCGATTATCCAATCCGGATGAGGAGCACAGCCGGGTATGTTTATCATGGGGGTATTGATGTTGTTTTCTTTTAGAATGTCCATCACAGGCTTGCAACCGGTCGGATTCGGCTCGCCCGATGGCAGGCCACCGAAGGCAGCGCAGGTTCCTACACTTAAAACCAGGAGGGCATCTTTGCTCAGATTTTTTACTCTGCTTAAAATCGTGACGGGCTTGTCATCCTGCTCACCAATCCAGCCGAAGCGGCCGTTCTCGGCTGTAGGTACTGCACCTTCAATAATCAGTATGTACTTTCCTTTTTCTGCTTTGCTGGTATCCAGAATCACATCTATAGCGGGGTCGCCCTGGCCGGCCATAACTGTAGGATGGAATTTCATTTGCAGCTGATGGCCGGGCACGACCTGGTCAAGGAGCAGATTTTGGATTTTCGGGCTGACTGAGTTTAGAGTCGATACGGAACAGCCTGTGCAACCTGCACCCTGAAGCCAGATTACGGGGTATTCTTTTATAGCCACCTTCTTTCCTTTC
>CAYSLN010000052.1:6130-12872 GCA_964431825.1 uncultured Pirellulales bacterium
GGGCCGACTCCACCGGGGACCGGGGTGATTAGCGAGGCCTTTTCCTTAACTGCTTCAAAATCCACATCCCCTACAAGGCGATAACCTTTCTTTTTTGACGGGTCATCAACGCGATTGACGCCAACATCGATTACGACCACACCTTCTTTTACCATGTCGGCGGTGATTGTGTTCGGTCGGCCTGCAGCGGCAATGAGAATATCCGCCTGTTTTGTTTGATGTGTTAGGTCCCTGGTGCGGGTATGACAGACGGTTACGGTGGCGTTTCCGGTTGCATTTTTCTGGATGAGCATATTGGCAAGGGGCTTGCCGACGATGTTGCTTCTTCCGACGATTACTACGTTAGCGCCTTCGATTTTTACGCCGCTGCGAATGAGCAATTGAATAACGCCGTGCGGTGTGCAGGGTAAGAAGGCCTTTTCGCCTACGACCATTTTGCCCACATTCATTGGGTGAAATCCATCGACATCTTTGGCGGGGTCGATTGCCAGAAGGACCTCAGCCTCATTGAGGTGTTTAGGTAAAGGTAGCTGAACCAAGATGCCGTTGATTTTGGGGTCGTTGTTCATCTTCTGGACCAGCGCCATTAGTTCCTGCTGTGAGGTTTCGGCCGGGAGGCGGTTATCATCAGAATAAATCCCTATCTCTGCGCATGTTTTCTCTTTGGCTGTGACGTAAGACTTCGAGGCGGGGTCATCGCCGACCAGGATGACTCCAAGTCCGGGTACGATGCCCTTTTGTTTTAGTTTGGCCACTTCGTCTTTTAGTTCCGCCCGCATATCTGCGGCCACTTGCTTGCCATCTATGATTTGTGCTGTCATTAATCACTCCTTTGATACTTGCTACGAAGATGGATTAAAATAGACCCTGGACCTTTCCTGTGTTGACGTCCACATCGATACGGCGGAATGCGGGATTCGAAGCTGTGCCCGGCATTAGCTTGATTGCACCGGCTACGGGGACAATGAAACCTGCACCTTTGTAGATGAGGATATCGCGGATGGGAAGCTCCCAGCCGGTTGGTCTGCCTTTTAAGTCGGGGTCATGGGACAGACTTAGGTGTGTTTTAACCATACAGGTTCCGAGCGTTTCGGAGGCGGGGTCGGCTTCCATAGCCTTGGCTTTTTCCAGTGCGTCGTCAGTATAGGTCACGCCGTCGGCCCCATACACTTCTTTGGCGATTAGTTCAATTCGTTTTCTAAGTGGTGTGTCCAAGTCGTACAGGAACTTGAAGTCGCTCTTTTCGTTGCAGGCCTGAATGACGGCTTCTGCCAGCTCGATTGCTCCGTCGCCGCCCTTGAGCCAGTGGTCGGAGACTGCGGCCAGTGCACCATTTTGCTCGGCGATTTTGCGGACAAGGGCTATTTCGGCCTTGGTGTCGGTATGGAAGCTATTTACACAGACGACGGGGCGGACGCCGCTTTTCTTGACGGTTTCGATGTGAGCGATTAGGTTTTCGCAGCCTTTTTCGACGAGTTCGAGGTTTTCAGTGATGTATTCTTCGCTCAGGGGGATGCCCGGCTTGACGGTTGGGCCACCACCATGCATTTTCAGGGCGCGGACGGTGGCAACAATTACGACAGCGTTCGGGACCAGGCCGGACATGCGGCACTTCAGATTCCAGAATTTCTCGAAACCGATGTCGGCTCCGAAGCCGCTTTCGGTTATATGGTAATCGCATAATTTTGTCCCAATCATATCGGCTATGATGGAGCTTTGACCGATGGCGATATTTGCAAAGGGGCCTGCGTGGACAAAGACGGGTTGGCCTTCGATGGTCTGCAGCAGATTCGGGTTCACGGCGTCGACCATCCACGCGGTCATAGCACCATCAACATCAAGGTCAGCGGTGGTGACTTCGTTGCCTTTCTTATCGTAGGCCACGACCATTTTGGCTATGCGCTCGCGCAGGTCTTTTAAATCTTTGGCGACGGCGAGTATTGCCATAACCTCGCTGGAGACGGTAATCTGGAAGCCGGAGTCCATTTCGTAGCCGTCCATTTTTCCGCCCTGACCGATTCTTATGTTGCGGAGCGACTGGGCACAAAAGTCCATTGCCCACTTCATTTGTACCCGTTCGGGGTCAATATCTATTCGCTTGAGGTTGCTTTTGGCCAGGCGGGCATCGTCGTAATTTCTTTCGTGCTGCATACGGGAGGTCAGCGCAATCATGGCGAGATTGTGTGCATTTGTGATACAGTCGATGTCGCCCGTGAGCCGGATGGAAAAAGGAGTTAATGGAATGCACTGTGCCAGGCCTCCGCCGGCGGCGGAACCTTTGATATTGAAGGTAGGTCCGCCACTGGGCTGACGGATTGCTCCGACCACACGCTTGTTCAGCTTGCCCAGACCTTCGATTAGACCGACCGCAGTGGTTGATTTTCCTTCGCCCAACGGCGTCGGCGTAATTGCGGTAACATCGATATACTTTGCAGTTGGTGCGTTCTTTAGGCGGGCAAAGGCTCTCTGGTAATCGACTTTGGCCAACTTGCGCCCCATAGGAATCAGTTCATCGTCCTGTAAACCCATTTCCTGGGCCAGCTGGCTAACGGGTTTCATCTGCTCCTCAGCGGCTTCTGCAATCTGCCAATCCTTCATTTTTGTGGGGTCGAGCTTCATATATTCTCCTTAATATGCGATTTTAAGACTGAGTTGGGCGATTTCAAAGACTCCAAAACGTAATAAACTGTGTTTGAAAACCTCGCACGGTTATTCTTTCGCAGTCTGCGCCTCTGGCGAGGAAAACCCTTCGGTGATATTCTATTTTGATATGGTATTGCTCACAACTAAATTTTTTGGTTTTCTCGGAGGCTACTTATCTACCTTTTGGGGTATGTAGCGGATTAATCGGCTGTTGCTTTGAGGTTGAGTGTGATGTATAATTTGCCGGTTTTGAAAGACGCTGCTATTTAGGCAAGTTAACTTAGTAAGCGGCAGTTTTTTGTTATATTCAATCCAATTCGGCGGGTGTAGTTATGAAAGGATTCAAAGTTCAGAGTTATCAAAATCTGCTCGAAAGCGTCGGTAGTGTTAAAAGAGAGAATTTGTTTGGCTTTTTGGGCAAGGTTCAGGATACGTTTGGATATGTGCCGAGAGAGGTGGTTTGTGACCTTGCGGCAAGAACAGGTATCTCAGAGGCGCGGATTTACGGTGCGTTGACATCCTACAGGGACTTCAAGGTTGAGGCAGAGGCGAGCGGTTAAGGTGAAGGAAAACAAGGTTCTAACTCAACGAGTGGGTAAGTACAAACCACTGGACCTGAAGGCATATCAGGCTATGGGCGGGTTCAAGGGCCTTCGGCGGGCTTTGTCTATGACTGTTGAGTCAGTAATCGAGGAAATCAGACGGTCCGGACTTACCGGTCGCGGCGGTGCGGGGTTTCCAACAGGGCTCAAGTGGGCTTCGGCCGCCCAGGACAAACAGGGCCCAAAATACTTTATCTGTAACGCCGATGAAGGCGAGCTGGGGACATTTAAGGACAAGGTCCTGTTGGACGGTGACCCCTGGGCGGTGCTCGAAGGGATGCTGATTGCAGCTTGCGCTATTGGCGCAGAACAGGCTTATATTTACATAAAGGGGGAGTACGACAAGACGGCCGAGTTGTGGGAGAAGCTCGCTGGGGAGGCTGAAAAAGCGAATCTTTTGGGTGATGGGATTTTAGGTTCGGGATTTTCAGTTAACCTGCAGGTGGTAAGAGGCAGAGGGCCGTATGTTGCCGGTGAAGAGTTTGCGCTTATATCTTCACTTGAGGCGTGCCGGGCCATGAGCCGACTTAAACCACCTTACCCGACCGAAAAGGGGCTGTTTGGGAGACCTACGGTTGTAAATAATGTTGAGACTATAGCAAACGTGCCGATGATTTTGGCTAATGGTATTGAAAAATATCTTAGTTTAGGGGTTGAAGGTGAGCCGGGGACGAGGCTTTTTTCTCTATCCGGGGATGTGAAAAGGCCGGGGGTATATGAGCTTGAGATGGGGGCAGGGACGCTTGAGGAATTAATCAATGAATTCGGTCAAGGGACAAAGAATGGTCGGCCTGTAAAGGCAGTGCAGCCCGGCGGGGGGACCAGCGCACTTCTTAGCCGGGATTCTTTGGGGTGCAGGCTTACGGCTAAGGCTATTAGTGAAGCGGGCAGCGGAATCGGGACGGCTGGGGTAATAGTTTATGAAGAGGGAAAAAGTGCGATTGATATTGTGAAGGGTTTGATGGAATTTTATGGTGTTGAGTCTTGCGGGCGCTGCGCACCGTGCAGGATTGGTGTAGTTAGAATGAAGGAGATTGTTGATAATCTCTCTTGTGGGAAGGGGACAGCGAAGGGCCTGACACAACTGCGCGAAATCGGAAAAGTGTGCGTGGCTACAGCTACATGTGGAATGGGTCAGGCATTTCCGCTGCCGGTGCTCTCGGCGCTGGAGCTATTCGGTGAAGATTTCGAGATGGCTGTCCAGGAAAGCTCAGTATAGGAATTTGATTGCGAGCTGATACGGCAATGAAAGAAATTTATCTGGAAATCGATGGCAAGAAGGTCAAGGCTGAAGAAGGGACCACCATCCTTGAAGCAGCTAAAGGCGCAGGGATTGATATTCCTCATCTGTGTTATGACCCCCGGGTACAGCCAATCGGTTCATGCCGACTTTGCGTGGTACAGATAGAAGGTCGAGCCGGTCTTACGATATCCTGCAATACACAAATAGCTGAGGGTATGAAGGTATGTACTGAGAATGCGGAGATTGCAGCAGTAAGAAAGACAATTTTAGAACTGATTTTGTCGGAACATCGAGCAGGGTGCACAAGCTGTGATCAAGAGGGGGCATGCAAAGTTCAGGACTACGCTTATCGTTATCAGGCTGACGAGGCTTATTTCGGCCCGGCGATGCGAAGGCCCAGCCAGCCGAACTATACTACCAATAGTGAAGCGATACTTTATGATGCAGACAGATGTATTCTATGCGGTTTGTGTGTTAATTATTGCGAAGAAGTACCCATGGCTGAGGCTCTGACCTTTGCCGGTGAGCCGAGTGACATGCGAGTATCCACGGCATTTGGAATGGACCTTCTCAGGAGTTCGTGCGTGCTTTGTGGTGGATGTATAGCGGTTTGTCCGGCCGGGGCGATGCTTGAGAAAGCGGCTGTGGGCAAGGGCCGTGAAAAAGAGCTGACGAGGACCCGAACTGTTTGTGCGTATTGTGGTGTAGGCTGTCAGATAGACCTTAATGTTGACGCCAAGATGAACAGAATCGTCAAGGTGACGAGTGAGCCGGGTTATATACCGAACAACGGTAATCTGTGTGTTAAGGGCAAGTTCGGGATGGATTTTGTCGGTCATCCGGAACGGCTGAGGTCGCCTCTTATAAAGCGGGACGGTAAATTTAAAAAGGCTACGTGGGAGGAGGCGATAAGGTTTGTTGCCGAGCGGCTTATAAAGATAAAGTCGGAGAGCGGCCCTGACAGTATCGCTGGACTTTCCTCGGCCAAATGCACAAATGAGGACAATTATGTTTTTCAAAAATTTATGCGGGCGGCTGTTGGAACGAATAATGTAGATCACTGCGCCCGTTTGTGTCATGCCTCGACGGTAGCTGGTCTTGCGCGGGCCTTTGGAAGTGGGGCGATGACCAATTCTATTGATGAAATAAGACATGCAAATTGTATATTTGTGATAGGCTCAAATACGACTGAGGCCCATCCGGTGATAGCTCTTTACATAAAAGAAGCTGCGGTCAGAAACGGAGCGAGGCTTATCGTGGCAGATCCGAGGGACATTGAGCTTGTTCGTTTTGCCAAATTACACCTGCAGCAACGTCCCGGCACTGATGTGGCCCTTATAAACGCAATGATGAATGTGATTATTAGTGAGGGCCTGCTTGATAAAGATTTTGTCGACAAGCATACGGAGGATTATGGGCTAATGCTCGAAGCCGTAAAGGACTTTACACCTGAAGTAGCTGAGAAGATTACCGGTGTTCCCGCCTGGGCTATAAGCGAAGCTGCAGAGATTTATGCGAGGGCCGAGACGGCAAGTATTATTTTCAGTATGGGCATCACGCAGCACACAACCGGTACTGATAATGTTCTTTCACTGGCGAACCTTGCGATGCTGACCGGCAACATTGGGAGAGAGTCCACGGGCGTAAATCCTTTGCGAGGGCAGAACAATGTGCAGGGGGCCTGCGACCTTGGCGCTTTGCCTGATGTGTACCCGGGGTACCAGTCGGTAGAAGAGCCGTCAATGAGGGAAAAATTCCAAAAGGCCTGGGGTACAAGGCTCCCCGACAAGGCGGGGCTTACTGTCATCGAGATGATTCATGCTATCGAAGAGGGTAAGGTTCGCGCTTTGTATATGATGGGGGAGAACCCTGCACTTTCCGACCCGAATCTCAACAGGACGAGAGCTGCTCTTGAGAAGGTTGATTTTCTTTTGTCACAGGAGATATTCCTGTCGGAGACAGCTCAATTTGCCGATGTGGTTCTTCCATCTTATTGTTTTGCAGAAAAGGACGGGACGTTTACCAATACCGAGAGGCGTGTCCAGCGTGTTCGGAAGGCTCTGAATCCGCCGGGTGATGCGCGGGACGACTGGCAAATCATCTGTGATATTTCGGCCGCCATGGGGTATCCGATGAACTACGGAAGTGCCAAGAAGATTATGGATGAGATTGCAACGGTGACACCTGTCTATGGGGGGATATCTTATGACAGAATTGAGTCGGTCGGTTTGCAGTGGCCCTGTTCGGATAAGGA
>CAYSLN010000053.1:0-12822 GCA_964431825.1 uncultured Pirellulales bacterium
CCACTGGGCGGCAAATCCCTCCAGGTCTTTAGTACCGCGAACTCCGGAATAAATATTAGCTACATAAATATCCATTATGGTCGTATCATAAAGACCTCCGGTATCCTCCACTCGAACTGTAAACACATTAATGCCGACATCCGAATCTGATGGAGTTCCGGAGAGTGAGCCGTTGGACGCCACATTCAACCAGTCGGGCCCGGTAACTTTACTGAAGGTCAACGGGTCGCTATCAGGATCACTCGCACTACCTGCTATTGTCTGTCCAGTATATTCGGCATCCTCAACTGCGTTGGGCTTGCCAATCGGATCGCTGGTGAAATATGGTGCGCTGTTCGAAGACAACGCTTCTATCTCCGCGGCGCTCAGAACACTGGCGTAAATGCGAAAGTCGTCCACGCGCCCGTTGAAGTATGCGTCCCAGCTATATTGAGACTTGCCAATATAGTTCTGGGTCGTGACTCCGAGTGAATCCGGAGTGAGGCTCATCGAGCTGTTGCGTCCGACTTCCTCGCCGTCAATGTAAAGAACGCCCGTATTGCCGCTGAGCGTTACGGCCACATGAGTCCATGTGCTCAACGGAAACACGTCGTCGCAATCTATAATCTGTTCTCCGCTTGAACCACCGGTGGTGATGGCGAAACGTACCGCATTCGTCCAGGCGCACGGCGTCAGGAACATACTCACATCCGTGCCGCTTCCGAAGTCAAACACACGCGACCAGCTGCTGGTAGTATCCGGGTAAACCCAGGTGCAAATAGTACAATCGGTCAGACCGTCAACGACGCCGGAAGGCAGCCTGACGTAGTCGTTCGAGCCGTCCAGATTAACGGCATTGTTGTACTTTCCCGTTGTCCAGGTCGCGCCACTGACAAGTGTGCCTGTCCATCCGTTCCCACTGGAATCGGAGGCGGCTGTGCCGCTGGTCTCGTCAAACTTCAAATGGGCGTGCATGTTGGACGGGGTTGCTTCTGCGCTATCGAGGCTTTCGCCGACTGCAGTGTTTGCGCTAATGACATAGTAGTATTTTGTGCCTGCCATGACGGTGGTATCGCAGTAACTGGTTGTGGTCACGTTCGTGTCAAGGGTCGTGTATGGGCCGCCGCTGGTGGTTGAGCGTTTGACGTTGTAGCTGGTCGCGCCAGTAGAAGCTGTCCATGCCAGGTTGATTTGGCTGGAGGAGGCCCACACGGCACTCAAAGACGTCGGGAATGCCGGAGTGGTACGAGTGAAAATGCCCCACTGTTGGTGGGCTGCTCCCATGAATTCGTTTTGCAGGATCGCCGCGCCGTTGCTCATCGAAGCCCCTCCCACTTCGAAATCAAAGCCGCGGTCAACGGGTGCGATGCGGTAGTATCCGTTTCCATTCGGCCGGAACACAAAACGTTGGTGGCGGGAATCTAAATTCCACCACCAGACCAAATCAAGCGAGTTGCCGGGGCCGGAATCGACGTTCCAGCTGTCGCCGTTATAGGCGGACGTAACCTTGTACTGGCCTGCGCCGAGGTGCTGGAGATTCCACCTTTGAATGCTTGCACCCGAATAGGTTTCCTGTACCACGTGGTCAGTGCCTGTATCGTATTCCATCGCCATACCGCTGTTGCGGTTCAAGAATCTATAGGTGCCATTGCCAACGGGGCCGATACTGGATGGCGTCAATTCTATCCAGTTAATGTAAAACCCGCCGCCCGGGATCTCGAGACGCAGTTTCTGCTGGCCGTATTCAAGGAACACCTCTTCTGTCACCGTGCTCCAGGTCCCCCAGCCGCCGGTGGTAGGCAGCGCCAATTCCCCGCTTACGTCCTCTCCATTACAGATAACCTGCACCGTGCAGCCGTTGTTCGGGGTGGCATACCGCAGGCCGAGGTCGTAGCAGCCGGGCTCTTTAGCAAAGATAGTATATTCGAGCCATTCGCCGTCGACCGTCCAGCCCACATTATAGCCGCCTCCGGTATCGCCGCAACTCGTGATATCAACCCCCTCGCTAATACGGTACTCTCCGCCGTTGTTCGCAGCATCCGTGTCACTGTAGGCAACACCCTGTCCACCCATATCGAAATCTTCGGCCTCGATACGCAGCGTGCCGGTCAAAAAGTTGCTGACCCAGTTCGTCGTGGTGGCCCGGGGAACGCCGCCGTTGCCGTACACGTCGCGGGCAACCGGCCAATATCCGTAGTCAGGAATCCACGAGAGGCCGGCTTTTTCGACCAGGTCGTAGAAAGAGGCAGGCTCCGTGATGTCTGAGGAGATAAAATTCGGGGGGATGTGTAGGAAGCTGAGCCAGGAGACTTCGAGGCGTTCCAGCTCAGACGTAAGCTCGACATCAAGGCCGTGCCCGCCGCCCCAGTCATAGGCGGCGAACTCTGTCATAACGCAGGGATAGCCGGCCGCTATAATGTAATCGACTGCATCCGGGGTGTTAAAGTGTCCTCCGTAGCCATGGAAAGCCACCCCAGCGTTGCTCCAGTCGATCGAGGCTGCTGCTGAAACCGATGCAATGTCGGCCACGGCAGCCGGCCCATTGACAAGAACCGCGTAGCTGAATAGCAAAATAGGAGTCTCCGGAGCATGCGAACGAATAAGCGTATAGACATCCGCTTCCATGTTCCGAGTCGCCTGGTCGTAGCTGGGACCCCACGCGTACGGCTCGTTCTGGATTTCATAGAGCACGTGTGCCTCGTCCTTGTAGCGAGGCGCGTAGAAGTCCCAGAAATCCATGACATAGTCGTAGTTGAAAGCTCCGTTGTTGGAGCCGTTGCCAATCGTAATTACTAAGTATAGCCCGGCTTCCCGGGTCATCTCCACCATATCATCGACACGGCTGGCCGAATATCCCGGCGCCGTGCTGCCCGGGTCGGGATAGTCCGGATCATAACACTCGCCATACAGATGAATCGCGTTGCAGCCCAGTTCCCTGATAGACGCAATATTATCGGAGGGAGGCGGACTACCCCACTCCGTGGACGCAAAGGGACCACGCAGACGATTCCCGTTGTCGGCTACAAAAGTGGTTCCCGCCGGATTGAGCGTCGGGCGACCGCGAGGAGCTATACTTCCATCTGAAAAAGTAAATGAGTCCACATCGCAGTAGCCGCTGCTGGGGTTTGGATTGTAACAGAAAATGGCAAATTTTTCGCCTTGAAAGGTCCCGGTCTGCCAGTCAAAGGCCAGAGGAAAATCACCGCCCAGCGGTGTCCAGATTACTCCATCGAAGCTGTAGGAACAAATACCTGTATCATTTTCAAAATCCAGGTCCGCACGAAGCATTATTATATCGGATTGAATAGGCACTGATGTAACGCGTGTATCCGTTTGAATGCCTCCTGTCGTATCCTGGAGAACAGTCATGCTCAGGAAAAGGCTTTCGTCATTGTCGCAGTTTACAGCAATGTGAGCGCTGTACTTACCGAGTGTACCAAAACCGCAGATATCCCCCGGTTGGAGATTTTGCAAGTCGAATTTTACCTCTCCGCGACTCTGCGGTCCCTGTCCTTTCTGAGTTAGCGTATTTCGGGCGGTCCAAAAACCGGTTGACTGGGTGGCCTTGAGACGAAGCCAGCCGGGCCGTTCCGTAAGCGACCAGCGCGTATTGTCGGGGTTATGGTTCCACTGCCACTGGAGTCCCAGCGTCGAAGAAGCGAAATCGTCCGAGGTAGGCGGTTGCATCAACGGCTTACCCTGGATGGGCTTGGTGTAGGTGCTCGCTATCACGTCGCGGTTGCTCGGCGTACCAAAGACCGGCCAGTTATTCTCCCAGAACACCGGGCCTATCCGTGGCATGCGGCCTATGGAACCGCTGTCCTGGTGAACGAAGCCGAACCAGTTGTCGCTGTCGTCGATATCAACGACAGCACCCTGATGGCCGCCGTTGGTGCCGAGCAGACATATATGCCCCGTTTCCCAGGAACCAAAAATACTCGTCGCCCTTGAACACCGTAACTGGAACGGCCACGTCCCGGGATTGGCGTTGAACAGATAGTAATAGCTGCCGCGTTTGATTACATGCGAACCCTCACCTCCGCCGTTGACCACGTTGTTCGTCTGCGATACCACGGCGGAGTAATTGGAATTCAACGTCAGCACCGACTGAGTACCAGAACCGTAGAAAATATAACCCGTGCCGTCATCGTCAATAAAGAAACCGGGATCATGTGCCCCACGGTTCAGTTGGTAATAGTTCCACGTCCCGGCCGGATCGGTGGCATAATAGACACGAGCGCCGCTTGCACCCCACGGATTCACTACGATATAAAACGTCCCGTTGTAGTACCGGATACTCGATGCCCACATACCCCTGCGATAGGCGGTTGCGCCGTTTAGCATATCATAATCTGAATTCATATCGAGATCTGAGGCGGCATGCCCAATGATATCCCAATTCACCAGGTCCTGCGATCGCAGCACGGTGAGGCCAGGCGAATCGGCGAACGTCGTGGAGACCATGTAGAAATACTCGCCCACACGGGTGATGTCCGGATCGGGATAGTCCGCATAAAGCACGGGGTTAGTGAAGGTGCCATTACCGTTGTCCGACTGCCATGCATGGACGCTGCCAATGAAAACTCCAAGCAGGCAACACGCAAGTGCGGCAGCTGTCTTAGTTTTTGGGTTTACAATTTTCATATCATTCCTTTCTCATTAAATGCCTCAATAAGCCTAATTGTCCGTTTATATCCTAACTCTACACATAAATGATTAACAGCCGCAAACCATATTGATTCAAGTGGAACTCCCATGCCCCATTGCTATATAGTTGGCGGTGGCGTCCACGTTAGATCGCTTACAAGATGATTGTCATTGCTGTGGTAACATTCATTATCGGCATTTGAAAATTTGTTCTCCTAATTGTTACCTGTCAGTCGATTGCCTCCGATGCGCCTTGACGCTAAATTTTCTTCCTCACCGAGTGTAAAATCAGAACCTACAGATATATGGGCTAACGGGGGCTCTGTCTTGACAGGCTTTTGAGAAAAATCCGAATTTGAATCAGTCCATACAAAAACACACAAAAATACAAAAATATACAAAAACAAGGGCACTTACAGATCCTTAATAAACAAATTTACACGAATTATTACAAAAATAATGACAACTTTAGACCTTCTCAGTTGTCATTTCTACACCCTTATTAACAGCAATTACACGCTAAAATCCTACTGAATAACCATTGCGTCCTATAATATGTGCCTTGGGGCTTGTTCAAGCTGATTTCTCAACCAAAAGGGCGAAATCGAACATATTTACTCCTAATACACCATCCAACTCGAGATAGCCGGCTCTCTCAAAATCCTGGTTTGCCAATACCAATGCCAATCGAAGCCGGCCCAATGCCTGGCATTTAGCTATTCGAATTCGTCCTTGACAGTATTTAGAGCAGTGGCAAACTACCAAAGCCCCATATATTTTGTACGTTACCCATCCCTTGATTGTTTGTCTGCAAGCACCCTCATCTAATGTAATACCAGTACGAAAAGGCAATACTTGAAACAGCAAGAGTACCTAAATTGATTGTGGTACCCATTTTAAGGCCAATGCCGTTTGATTTCCGAAATAATAACACCCTCTCTAATATGGCTCCTGAGGCACAAATAGACCAGCCGACCGGATCAGGCAACAAATCCACCCAATCCAATCCTTAATATAACCAATCTACCCTCAAAATGCAATAACTTTCAGCACAACCATCAGTTAGATAGAGCTCAGTTGGGTCCGTCTATGGCATTATTCAAGGGAAAATCCGGATGAATGTATTGGCCGTTGCACTCTTGACTAATCAGCCTAAAATGAGGCAATTGTGACGAAAAGCTAAAGGGCCATTAAGCATACCTATTTGACAACACCTAAATCACACTAACGAGGCCGATGAGACTCGAACCCTCAACCTCCGAAAAATCCCTCAATAGCCGGTAGGCTTTGTTAGTTCTTTGAACTCTTGCGAGTAAACAAGTCATAAACAATTGGCATCACAATAAGCATCAGAATACCCGAGACCAAAATTCCGCCAATAGAAGCAATCCCAACGCCGTTACGCATCTCGGCACCGATTCCTCTACCCAGCGCCAGCGGAAGCATCCCCAACACCGCAGCCAATGTAATCATCACTATAGGCCTGAACCGTTCACAGGCAGCCGTTATCATCGCCTTATGAACAGGAATACCTTCCTTAACATGAACATTGAACTGGTCCATAATTAAAATTGCATTGTTTACCACTATTCCAATCATCATTACGATACCCATCAACACAAACATTGATAAGCTTTCGCCCGCCAACGCCAGTGCCCACATAACACCAATCAAAGCAAGCGGGAGAGTCACAAGAATTAGCCAGGGTTGCTTGAATGACTCCAAAATGGCTGCCAAGGTCAGAATCACAAGAACCACAGCTACCAGGCCAGCCTCACCAAACTCGACATTTGCCTCGTTCATCACTTCATACATACCTGCAAACTTGTAGTCATATCCTGGTGGATACTGCCCCTGAGTATCGATTTTGCTGCTGATCAGATTTACCGCTGTTCCAAGCGGCAGATTGGAACCCAGGTTAGCAAATACTTTCGAAACTCTTCGCTTATCTTCCCGAGTTATCTGAATCGGAACAATCCGCTGCTCAACCTGAGCAAGATTGGATAAAAGCAAGGGCTTACCTGGAGAACCGGGAAACATAAAATTTTCGACCTGCTGCTTGCCCTGTTTCTCAGTAAATTCGACAACTATATCATAATTGCGGTCACCTTTTTTAAATGTTCCCGCATCCAACCCTTCGAGATTTGCACGAAGTGCCATACCCAATCCCACCGCTGGTATATTCAAATCAGACAAAACCGCACGATTCGGCAGTATTGCCAATTCCGGCTTGCCTGCCCTTACAGTCGTATCAATATCTTCCAAGCCCTGAAATTCCTTAGAAAGCCCCTGTGTTCGAATTGCAAGGCTGTCAAGTGTTGAAAGCTCCTGGCCTGCAATCTCTAATTCGACATCCTGATTTTGTCCACCAACTACAGTGGGTTGTGTTACAGTCAGGATGGCTTCCGGATAACCTGTTAAACGCTTACGGACTTCCATCTGGAGGTCATCTATGCTCAAACTCCTTTGATCGCGATCACTAAATACGAGTAGAACTTGTGCCAGATACACACCCTGCGTGGATTGACCAATAACCCCTTCCACTTTTCCGATAGAGCTAAGCATATGTTTAAGCTCAGGCAAATCACCGAGTCTTTTCTCGACACCCTTAACCCGCTCAACTGTTTTATCTAAGTCATACCACGTAGGATATTCCAGCTTTACAAATAACTGAGCCTGATCCGGCTCTGAAATGAATCCAAATCCTACCTTTTTTGTTAGTGAAAGTGCATGTATAAAGATCAGCAGAGTCAGAAGCAATACTCCCAAAGCCACCGGACGATGTCTTTCATTAAAAGACAAAACCTTACGATAGCCTTCAATCACTAACCCCAAAAGATGGTTGAAACCTGTCTCCATGCGATTTAACAAACCGCTACGCTGCGTCTGTTTCGGTTTGAGTAGTATCGAGCACAATATCGGCGTCAATGTAAACGAGATAAACAGCGATACCGCCGTCATAATCAACATACTCAATGCCAACGGCTTCATGAACAATCCAACCATGCTGCCCATTATGGAGACCGGAAACAGCACAACGATATTGGTTCCGGCGCTCGCCAGAACTGCAACAAATGCCTGGCTGGTTCCAAGCCGAGATGCTTCTTTGGCATCTCCTGTCTCGTCAAGCCTTTTGACTATCGCCTCCAAAACCACAATAGAGTTTGTAACCAAAATACCAACCGACATCCCAATGGCAATCAGCGTGGAAATATTCAGCGTAAAACCAACCATATGCATAAAGAACAGTCCTATGACAATAGTCAAAGGCATAGTGATAGCTACTACTATCGTCGCACGGATGTTATAAAGGAAGAAAAATAAAATCAGTGCTGTCAAAAAAATCCCCTCCGCAACATTCACCCAGGCACTTTCAACCGAAGCTTCTATAAAACGACCATCGTCATTGACCCAGACCAGCTCCATGCCACCTGGAAGCTCTTTGTTAAGCTTGTCCATTGCTAATCTCGTCCGGTTTACAACCCGCACAGCATTGGCTTCAGCCTTTTTCTTGACCTTAATATAAACACACTGTTTACCATCAATAGCAGCTTTTTGGCGAAGCTCTTCGGTAGTCATAACTACTCGGCCGACATCTCGAATATAGCATCGCTGACCATTTTCGTTCGCTATTTCAAGTCCGCCAATATCGCCAGCCACCTTATATTCAGCGTCAAACTTCACCGTATATTCACGACCAGCTTCCTGGATATGCCCCGATGGAATGGTGCGCACACCACTTTGAATGGCCTCAACAACATTTATGCTGGATAAACCCTTAGCAGCCAGTTTTTCCCGGTCGAGCATCACGTGTACTTCGCGTTCAGCCCCACCAATCAACTCAACATCTGCAACCCCGGAGATAACTGTAATACGGTCCCGAAGTGTATTATCAGCGAAGTCATATAACTCATCCAGAGGTATATCACCAGTAAGAGCAAGATAGATTACCGGCTTGGCATTAATGTCGAATTTGAGGATCTTAGGGTCTTCAACGTCCTCCGGAAAATCGGCTTTAATCAGGTCCAATTTCTCGCGTACATCTGTGGCAGCTATATCCACATCTACGTCAAGATTAAACTCCAGCATTGTCTGGCATACATTTTCCATGCAGGAAGAACTTACATGTTTAAGTCCATCTATCGTAACAACTTTATCTTCTATTCTTTTGGCTATGTCCGTCTCTATCTGTTCCGGGCTTGCACCAGGATAAATTGTAGTTACGGTAATAAAGGGCACGTCCATCTTGGGGAACAGCTCGAGGCCCATTTTGCGATAGGCATTGAGACCCAGCAGTGTCAAACCGATAATCAAACAGCTCATCGCAACAGGCCTTTTTATCGAGGCATCCGAAAGAAACATTACTCAATCTCCTCCTTCTGAACAGAAACCGGTTTGCCTTCGTCAAGCATATCCTGCCCCATAGTCACAACTAAGATTTGCTCGTTTAATCCATCGCTTATAACCTCAGTCCAACCGTCATTTTCAATGCCTTCCTTGACTTCGACCTTATGAGCCTTATTATCACGAATAGCGAAAACAACCGATTTATTGCTGCGTTTCTGAATTGACGCTGAAGGTACCGCTAAGCCTTCCTTTCTTTCCAAAATAACCCTGACTTCAGCCATAGCACCCGCAGCAACAGCTCCGGAAGGATTATCCAAAATACACTTAACCTCAAAGGTTCGAAGCTTCGGATTAATCGTAGGACTCTTGTAAGATATTGGCAGCTGGCCCAGGGCCTCACCGGAAACCACAACCTCCATTTTTGTTTGACCCTGTATGACCTGTGGGTAATACTGAGAAGACAGATACGCGCTCACTTCGATTAAAGAGGTGTCGTCTATACGAACAACAGGCTCGCCCGGCTGGCCCATCTCCCCCGGCTCTTTGAAACGATAACTCACTTTCCCACTGATTGGTGCATATACAACTGTATCGGCCAAATCCTTTTCCGATATAGCCAGCTCTGCCTTGGCTTTACTTACCTCCTCTGTTGTCAGGTCAACACCTGCCCTGGCTAATTCAACCGCGGCCTTAAGCTGCTTGTATCGCGACTGCTGCCGCTCAAAAGCATCGGCTGTAACAGCCTTTCTCTCGAACAATCTCGCGAAACGCTGATAGTCCAGCTCCGCCTTTTGAAAATCAGCCTTTGTTTTCTCAAGGTTTGCAACCGCCTGTCGCCTCGCAGAGTCAGCCACTGCCAACAGATGTTTCTGAACTTGTAATGCCTCCTCCAGCCTGACGGCATCTGTCTTGAAGAGTTTGCTCTGATTTGCAACGACAGGTTCACCCTCATCGATGAAAATCTTTTCAATAGTCCCCCCGACTCTCGGTGATACTACAGCGAAATTCTTCGATTCAAGATTTCCCTGCACAGCCACAAACCTCTCAAATATCCTCTCTTTCACCGCAGTTACAACAACAGGGACGCCTTGCTCTGAGCTCAGTTGCTGTTCAGGAACCTGATTGCTCTTTACTGACAGGTAGAAAACACCGACAACAAATACTATCAGTACTATTATAAGAGTCTTTTTTTGCTTAGTAGTTAGCCTGTTCCATTGTGTAATTATTTTTTGCAACATTATCCTCATGCCTGTTTTCCCCGTAGTCTGTATCAGTAATACCCATTACATTGTAAAGCGTGGCGATACTCACCTGTTGTTGAAAGCGGCTGTTCATTAATTCCATTTGGGCGCTGTCCTTTTCAGCCAGAACATCAAACACCTCCGAACTATCAATCAGCCCTTCACGCCATTTATCTTCAACCTCGGCAAGATGCCTTGAAGAAGCTTCGAGAGCTTTCTGTGCCAGTAGAGATTGTCTTTCTGCATTCTCCACGTTTAGATATGCCTTCACCACTTCGAGCATTAATACAAGGGTTCGCTGTTCCCTCTCAATAAAAGCTTCCTTCCGGCGCTCTTTTGCAGCTTTATATTCGTTTATATTGGCAAAACCGTTAAACAAACTCATGGTTCCGGCCAACCCGTAAGTCCAATAGTTGTCATACAACAAAAACGAGTCCGAAGAGTGGGTGCGATTTGCAAATCCCACAAGCCTTGGCAAAAACCCCGCCAGGGCAACCTTAACTTTTTCCTTTTCGACAGCAACTTGACGGTCAGAAATATGAAGTTGAGGACTTGAAATAAGGGCCTCAGCCACCACGTCTTCCAAAGAACCACCCGGGATATCCAGAGACTGCTCTATATCTAAGGAAATTTCAGCTAACGGCGATAACCCCATAGAGACAAGCAGATCAGCTTCAGCCTGCCTAAGTGCGTATCGCATACTCTCAAGAGAAGTCTCCCTACCCAGAACAAGCACCTGGCACTGGTCAGACTGCCATTGAGTTACCAGCCCTTCCTCATAAAAAGCACTAATTTCTTTTTCCAGGGCAATAGCGGCATTAAGCTGACTTTGCAGAGCCTGTTCCACCTGCTTCAACGACAAGCAGTGATAGTAATTAATAGTCACTTCCAAAACAGTCATCTGTTTAGTGTACTTAGTGACTAACTCTGCGATTTCTTCGCCCCTTTGATGCATCGCATATAAAAACCAGGTTGATGGGTCAAAAATTGACATTTGGATTTGCCACGTTATATTCCGGATACTTCTGTCATGCATGGCTACAGCAGATGAACCAAATTTTACTTTTGGCTGGCGGTCCCATTTCGTATATTGATAATCAAGATTTACAACGGGTATAAAACTTGAAAATGCGACCTTCCTCTCCAGCCTGGCCATCCGTTCCTGAATCCTGGATGCCTTCACATTAAGATTGTTCTTTAGAGCGATTTCTATGCAATCTTTAAGACCAAAAGATTCCTTCGACAGTATACTATTTGTTTTTTCGGTCAGGCTGCTTTGATAATCTTTTACGTGGTCTGCTCTGATTAAATTGCCGTCATAATTGTTGCAGCCGGCCAAAAACAACGACAACGCAAAAATAACCATTAATAAATTGAACCTGATTCTTTTAACCATCATTACCCGTCTCTTTTCTAAGCAAAGAACTCAGGAAAAAACTCTCAATTTTGGAGAAACCTTCCTTCGCTTTTGCTTTGTCGAAATGCTCAGATGATTCAAGGCCAAATGCTTCCAGTGTAGCTACAAGAGACAAAGCCACAATTTCAGGGTGAACACCTCGAAAGACCTGTTTTTTTACACCTGCCCTTATGATGCTTTCCAGTTTCGCAGTTACAATCCTCTCTAAATCAATCGATACTCCTCCAAGCACCGGTCTTGCTAATGTAGTCCTGCCATATTGTGAAATGTATAGCCTAATGAAATCTATATTGCTCTCGAGCATATCAACATGTGCCCGAATAAACTTTGATAGTTTTTCTCTCTCTTCTTGTTCTGAGTCTAAAATTGGAATAAGTAGCTGGCCAAATTTTTCAACAACGGTTCTCATTAGTTCAACGAAAAGCTGCTCTTTGCTTTCGAAAAAATTGTACAGCGTCCCAACGCCAAACTCTGACTCATTGGCAATATCCTGCATGGAAACATTATGAAAGCCTTTGCTGGAAAAAAGGCTCAGTGCCGCTTCCAATATTTCCTCTCTATGTCTGAGCTTTTCTCTTTCTTTACGAGGCAATTTGGCCGTACCCATGGTTCACCCCTACATTGAATCAAAGCTTAGAACACTTCTTCTATTTCAATAATCTATATTCAATATATGAATAAATGTTCATAATGTCAATAAGCTTTTTCTATACAATTCTCCCTAAGAGATCAAAACCTCGTATCTATAGCAAAAATTAGTATCATAAGCCCCTATTTAAAAAGTAGTTACGTCTATTTTTTGGCTAAAACAGGAATTGCAAGTGGTTGGTAGGTTAGTTCCCTATGCAGATTGACGAACGCATGAGGGGAAAATGGTTTATTACTAATACAAAAAAGAAAGCCTCATCGGCGATTTTACCGACAAGGCTCTAACGAGGCCGATGAGACTCGAACTCACAACCTTCGGATCGACAGTCCGATGCTCTAACCAATTGAGCTACGGCCCCTAATCTCAATCAAAGGCCTTAATATAACAGCCCTCGAGTTTTTCTGTCAACTGTTTTTACGACACCCTACACACCGACGTTATTGCTAATATATACATCCCTGGCCTTAAAATAAGGCCAAGCTACGAGACCCCGGATATGGACACGGCTATTTTCTCGAAGACCGAGAGCGCCTGACCACCGG
>CAYSLN010000054.1:0-8313 GCA_964431825.1 uncultured Pirellulales bacterium
ATAAACAAAGGGCTATGAACAATGAACCATGAACAACGAACCGATAAAAAACAAACCCAAACAAAGCCAATTTCGGGACCTTGGGACAGCTATTTACCCAATTAGAATTCCGTTTCTTGACAATCGGCGATTTTTCAACTAAAAATAAGCGAGATACGAGATACGCTTGTCCCGGCGCTTGCCGCGGCGAAGCGCCCCGTAGCCGGGTAGCCAAAGGCGAAGACGGAAGCGACGAGCGACGAATTATTGGGTCGGTGCCCGAGTGGCTAAAGGGAACGGGCTGTAAACCCGTTGGCGTGAGCCTACGTTGGTTCAAATCCAACCCGGCCCATTACGAAAATTTCACTGCCTAATCAAATCCTAACATTCCAAATTCTCCATTCCTCGCCCTATATATCGCATTTATCCGCTCGGATACCTCTCTTAGACCACGAAAAGAAAACTCACAACCCGAAACCATTTGACTCCGACGTTCAACTGTGATATACTATTTTGTCGTATAACTTTAACATTCTTTCTTCGTTCTGTGGTCCTTTTGGTGCATCTTGGGGCAGGAGCAGGGTCATCAAAGCAAACCTTAACGAGAATGGGAGGACAGTTTATGTCATTTCTAAAAAACAAACAACATCTCAAGCTTTGTCCCAAAACAGGCAAACCTGTTCCACCAACTCGCAAACACCGCTGGCCTTTGTGGTTATGTCCCTTTATAGGCTTGGTCGCACTCATCTGGTTCCTCCTGCGTGTAATACCCAAGCCTTCGCGTGCGACATATCCCTGTCAGCGGGTGGCGTTTCCGCTGGCCTCAGGTTTTATCGTATGGCTACTGGGCTTTATCGGCTCAGCCGTAGCGTACCACAAGGCAAAACGTTCGCTTGCAAAAGCACGCTACGTTATGGCAGCAATTTTCATCGCTGCCAGCGTCGGTTTTATCTGGATGGCTATGAACAGCACCGACCAAAAACCAGCCTATGCTCACGAGCCAATCGTTGCCAACAGCCCACTGGGCCACGGTAAAGGAATTTACCCGGGACGTGTCGCCTGGATACACGACCCAAATGCTACAAGCTGGCCAGGCTCGGATGGCGACACAAATGGACCATTCTGGCATGAGAATAGCTGCACTGACCAGGCCGTGGTTAATCAAATGCTCTCAAAGGCGCTGCGAGCCTTGACCGGCAAAAGCAATGATGCAGACGCCTGGGAAGCAATATTTAAAAACTTCAATCAACAAATGGAAAGAGGATACGTTGGCTACACGCCGGGCGAAAAAATCGCAATAAAAGTCAATTTCGTACTAATGTACTCCAACCCCCATGACGGCGAAAAACCCGCCAGCTTCTGGGGTTTCCTTCTCGACCAAATAGACAACTCCCCCCAGCTTGCGATAGCTCTTCTAAAACAGCTAATTGATGTCGCAGGCGTCAGCCCAGGAGATATAAGCATAGGCGACCCTTTGATGATTATGCCCAATCACTGGTACGAAATGGTCCATGCCGAGTGTCCGGGTGTGGTCTATTTATCGAAAAGTGGTTACCCCCTCACCGGAAGAACACAGGTCTCTCTCGACTACGACGCACCCCTCTACTGGAGCGACCCAATCACTTCTCGCGTGACAGGCAAAACTCAGGACTATATCCCCACACACTTTGCCCAGTCGGATTACTTCATAAATTTCCCTGTCCTTAAAAGCCACAACGATGGCGGAATCACTCTCTCCGGCAAAAATCATTTCGGCTCCTTGATGAGAGTACCAAACACCTCGGGCTATTATGATATGCACAGTACAAGGGCAACCGAAACGCCCGGAATCGGACACTACAGGGCGATTGTGGACCTGATAGGGCACCCAAAACTGGGTGGCAAAACTATGCTGACCCTCATCGACGGCCTATACTCAGGCCGAAGCTGGGATTCACACCCAATCAGATGGGACATGGCCCCGTTCAACGGTCATTGGCCAAGCAGTATCTTACTCTCACAGGACCAGGTTGCAGCTGACTCCGTGGCCTTCGACTTCATGGACAATGAATGGGATGCCAGTCCCGACAATATTAATGGCTACCCACAAAAATCCGGTGCAGACGACTATCTGCACGAAGCCGCTCTCGTCCCCAGCCCACTATCAGGCGCTAACTATGACCCTAACAATGATGGTGGACTAACCCAAAGCTTAGGCGTCCACGAACACTGGAACAACGCGATCGATAAACAATACAGCCGAAACCTCGACCCCGTTAACGGAACCGGTATTGAACTGGTAACTGAACCCGGCCCAACCGGAGACTTCTACATAGACGGAGTTGTGAACTTTAAAGACTTTGCTGTTCTCGCTGATGCATGGGCAAGCGTGCCTGGCGATGACAACTGGAATCCCGCCTGCGACATATCGACACCCAGCGACAATGTTATCGACGAATACGACCTTGCTGTCTTCTGCGAAAACTGGCTCAACGTCCTTTTCACCGACCTGGTTCAGCCGGGAGCAACTCTCCAGGAGGTCTATTCTGCGCCAGGCATTTTCTTCGAGGGACCAACCTGGGATCCCGCCAGCGATAAACTTTTCTTCTCCAGAAGAACCGGAACATATCAGACCTTAAGGCTTGACTCACCCGGCACCGTGACAGTCTGGATGAACAACACGCCACAGACAAACGGAACGTTTCTCTCGCTGGATGGCCGACTGCTAACTGCCGACGAAAGCCCCAGGCAAATATCGAGTCACCGCATCGACCCAAACGAACCGGGAGATTCTCAGATACTGGCTGATTCCTCGGATGGCTTCGCGAAAAAACCAAATGACCTCTGCCAGTTGGAAAACGGTAATATTTACTTCACCACTCCCGACTGGGGTGCCGGTCCCAGTAGCCAAGGAGTATATCTGCTCGAACCGGACGGCACAGTAACACTGGTGAAAAATGGCCTGTACCAGCCAAATGGTGTTATCGCCTCCCTCGACGGAACTAAACTCTACGTTGCAGAAAGCAGCAGCGGTGCCAATCCGAGCAAAGAGCGATGGTGGCTCTTCAATATTAATCCCGATGGCACACTGGACACCGGCTCTGTGTTCTTCAAACCGGCAAGCCCCCCAAACCCCAACAATGTCCCCGACGGAATGACCATTGACGAGTTCGGCAACTTATATTTCTCCGGCCTGGGCGGCGTCTGGATTCTCTCTCCGCAAGGTGAGCTGCTGGATTTCATCTCAGTGCCACAGTCTATCTCTAATGTCACCTTCGGCGGGCCGAACGGCAAAACACTCTATATGACCTGTCAGAACAAAGTCTACATTCTGGCCATGTCCGTCCGCGGCGGCACACACAATAGCTGGTAGAACTTATGGGCTACAAATAAACTATAAAAGCAAAAACATTGCACCGAATCCGATTTCTCAAACGCTGCTGCCGGCAACAAAATCACCGGACGCTTCCTCTTTACAGCTTGTATTCTCTCGCCAAACCCACTAAACTAATTCATCGACATAAAGACATACTCGCATGGCTAAAGGGAACGGGCTGTAAACCCGTTGGCGTGAGACTACGTTGGTTCGAATCCAACCCGGCCCGTTTTTTAATTTGGAGGTAACCAGGCATGCCTAATCGCTTAAAATCCCTATTCAGACAGTTTAAATCGGCCGGCTCTGGCGGTACACCCACCGAAAACTCAGAAAGAAAAAAACAAAATCTATCTAAAGACCAAGGTTATTTCGCCTTCGTAATTAGGAGAAAAACAAAAAATGGAAACTGTCATATTAAAACCGGAAAAAGAACAGAAAACTATGTGGTTCATCGGCTGGGCCATCCCCTTCATCATTGGCCTTGCGATATGGGCTATCTTGCTGCTCGTTATTCCACCCTCATTTTTAACCAGGTTTATTTTCGGCCTTGTCCTCGCTTTGTGGTTATTGCTGATGCTGCCCATCGCCCTTTGGATCCCGGCGTTCTACAGCTCCATCGAATACATCATTGATATCGATTCTGTCAAAGGCAAAAAAGGTGTATTCTGGAGAAAGTCTGTTACCGTACCCTTCACCAAGATTACCAACATAGACATTACCCAGGGACCGCTTCAGAGGATATTTAGTATTGGTACGATTCACGTTCAGACAGCAGGCGCTGGCGGCCCACAAGGTACACAATCCGAACTGAGATTGCTGGGCATCAGAAACCTCGACGGGATAAAAGACGCCACTATGGAAAAGGTCAGAAGCTATACAGTTTCCAGAGTTGAACAGCTCAAAGAGAATGTCGCACAAGAAAGCGACTCGCAAATACTCGAGCGCATGTTGAAAGAGCTTACAGCTATTCGCAGGGCACTTGAGAACAAACAGGCTTAGCTAAATACAAAAAACCCCATAATGGCGCCCCAAAAATACTGGAACAAAAAAACAACGCCCATCAACCAGGCTAAAGATATTTAATCCGGCACAATTCCAATGACCCCTCGGATCGCCGAATCACTCTTTCTTCTTCGGCTTAAACAAACCCTTCAGCCCATCGCTTATTCCTTCGCCAATGTCTTTCATCTCCTTGCCGGCATCCTTACCACCTTCCAGTATCCCCTTACCTATATCTACGGTTTTACCGAGGGTCGATGACATTGCATTGACCATGTCCTTTGGCAAAATATCAGCACCTTGCTCGACTATCCCGCTGGCAATCGCCAGCAAAATCTTGCCCGTCAACGCCGCCGCATCTAATTTGTTATCGCTCCCTAAATTGGTCATCTTTATCGGTGAAAGTTTAAGTGTCACGGTATCCGTCTTCCCCGGAACAGGTAACAGCTTCACCTTCGCCGTGACACCGGTAATTTCGAGGTTATCGATATGTAGTTTCTTTCCCGAAGGCTCCACTCCCTCCTCAGCTTTCGCACTACTGGGCATTCCTTTTATCAAATCATGTAGATTATTGGTAATACCTCTCTGCTCGATAACCAGATCTACCCCATCAAGTTTAATGTCTTTTATGTGAACCTCATCACTCAAAAGCGACTTCACCTCAACCGCAACCTTAGCGCTTTTTAGCTCGAGTAGTGAATCGTGTTGGTAATTCGCAGGATTAGCGATTACAATATTTTCAAAACCAAGGCTCCCCCCGATAACCGAAAGGTCCACATCTTCCACACTGACCTTTACACCCAGCGCCTTACTTCCAGCCGACTCGATTGCTGCCTTCAAAGCACTATTAGCAAAAAGGCTAAATGCTACCCCTATAACAACAACCAAAATCACGACTACTAACAAAACAATGTACAGGGTTTTAACTGGCTTCTTCATTTGTCTGCCCTCTCAAAAACTGCTTTCTGGTTTCTCCAACTCGACTATAGTTTCAAAAACAACGCAGCACCCTAAAAACTCAGGCCGGCACCTAACATATACTTTACATCGGTGTTGCCGGAACCCGCAGCAGGCGTAGCGTCATAATCAAAAATGACCTTAAAATTAGTAAACATCGTATCTGTAAAATTGGCACGAATCTCAGCGGTCGACGTCAGATAGTAATCGGAAAATTTGTCAATGCTCGGATAGTAGGTAAGATCATGAATAAACTTGACGTTTTTGAAAAGCTTCTTGCCGAAACTATAGCCGAGCTGGGCGGACAGCTCGCTGTTGCTGCCCGTCTGGTTATCGAACTTTTCATACAAAGATGCCAGGCCGGCCTCAGTCGAAAAATTCAAATCTTCTGATTCTACCCATTGATAACCAACGCCGCCGCCGATTACCATCCTGCGATCAAGCATAGCAATGCTGTCCTTTTCATAACGACCGTCCACGTACCCGTACAGCTTCTTCTTGAAGAAGTAATCGTACTTCGCCTTTGTCCGCCACCAGTCTTCGGAAGTTGATTTTACCCCGGTACTCGGGTCTACCTGTCGGCTTTTCGCATAATCCGCGCTGACTTGGACCCGTTCCTTTTCTGTTCTTTTCTTGATATTTAGGCTGGCATTTACGGAGTCGGCCTTCGTGTTGCCATGCGTCGAAGTAAGGCCGCCGGAAACACTTCCCGTCCATTTGGGCGCGGGCTTCATGGGAGGGTTTATCGCAGTAACCCTAGCAAGCCCAAATTCCTGAGCCTGTAATGCCTCGGTACCTTCGATAGCAAACTGGTTTGGCGTCGCTTTCAATACCTTTTGCCTTAGAACCGTGCCATCGTCTAAATGTACCTCGATTGGCGACTCGCTGCTGAGAGCCTCTACGTCCGATATATCCACAGTTATTTCGCCTGCAACGCTTGATTTAAATACCAATTTCCCATCTACAAGCCGTTCAATTTTGCCTGTGAGATGGTCGCCGTTCTTAAAGAATAGCTCATCCGCGTTTATCGACGATGCAAATACAACCAGACACAGGAATCCTGCTAAAACATAACGGTACATAGTAAAGTCCTTTCTTATCAAACACTTTCTCGCGTTATCTTTGCGCCGAGCGGATTCAGCCTTTCTTCGATTCTTTCATACCCCCGGTCGATATGATAGACCCTATTGATTGTCGTAGTCCCCTCAGCCGCCAACCCGGCCAGAACCAGCGCCGCCGAGGCACGCAAATCCGAAGCCATAACCTGTGCAGCTATTAACCTCTTCACGCCGGCGACGATCACAACTGGTCCCTCCTTGTGCAAATTGGCCGCCATCCGATTTAGTTCGGCAACGTGCATAAATCTATCGGGAAAAACCTTCTCGATTATGACACTATTGCCCTCGGCAAGTGCCAAAACCGCCATAAACTGAGCCTGTAAGTCAGTAGGAAACCCCGGATAAGGTTGCGTAGTAACATCAGCAACTGCTATGGTCCTGCTCCCGGCAACGACACAACCATCGCCTTCCGCCTCAACCATTACACCGATACTTCTCAACTTATCAACCACCGCCATCATATCGCTCAGCCGACAGTTCCGCAGCCTCAGCTCGCTGCCGGTTGTAGCCGCTGCAGCCATAAACGTCCCAGCCTCAATTCTGTCCGGGATTACCTCGTATTCGGCAGGCTGTAACCCCTTGACCCCTTCGATAACAAGCCGAGGTGAACCAATACCGCCAATCTTTGCGCCCATTTTATTAAGATAGTTTGCCAGGTCGGCTATCTCCGGTTCACACGCAGCCGACTCGATAACGGTTCGGCCTTTCGCAAGTGTTGCAGCCATTAGCACATTTGCAGTCCCCAGCACAGTCGAGCCAAACGCTCCGCCAAGAAATATCTCCTTACCTACCAAACCATTCGGCGCTTCAGCGATGATGTAGCCGTTCTTAAGATGAATCTGCGCACCAAGCTCCCGAAGGCCCCTTATGTGAAGGTTAATCGGCCTGTCACCAATTGCACACCCGCCCGGCATCGAAACCTCTGCTCTACCACAACGGGCAAGCAACGGGCCGAGCACACAAACACTTGCCCGCATCTTGCGCACAATTTCATACTCGCCAACATGGTTGTCAATCACCGTTGAATCTATACACAGACGACCTTTCGAATCCCTGCTCACCCGGCAGCCCAGTTCCTCAAGCAACTGGCTGAAAACCAAAATATCAGAGAGATTGGGAACCGCTGAAAGAAATGATTTGCCACCGGACAAAATCGTTGCCGCCATTATCGGTAAAGAGGCATTCTTAGAGCCATTAACAGTAACGCTGCCCGCCAGCCGCACCGGTCCTTCAATGCGAAATACGTCCATAACCTATTTTCCTTGAAAACAGACCCCAATTTTGCAATACTTCCCAGAAACAGGGGCCTCTACGCAGCTAATGTAATATAAGAGCAACCCGGTTTCAAGGTTATCAAAAGATTATATCCATGAATGTTCTTGAGATTATCAAAAACCTCATCCCTCCTCTAACCACAGCAGACCTCATTTTCCCGACAGGACTGGCACTATTGGCCTACTGGCTGTTTAAAACCTCGTTTGGCAGAGAGGCCCTCGCTGATTCGGTCCCTCGCCGAAATAATATGCCCGCCTATATGGTCTTTATACCTCTGTTTTTCTGGTTCGGAATCGTTTCCGTCGCCGTAACAATAACCAGTGAACTGATGGGCGATTCTCAGGGCTGGAAAAGTGATTTAATCGACAACCTTATCCTCTGTATCGGTGGGCTGATAACAACAACAGTAATCCTCTTTTTAGCCAGAGCCACCTTTGCACGCAGGCTCAAGGGTTTCGGCCTGAATCCAAAAACAATCCACAAAGACCTTTTCAATGCCGTCTTAAACCTGCTCTCAGTTTGGCCGCTCCTGTTGCTAACGATAATACTGACCACATTATTTGGAAAACTTATCTGGGGCCAGCAATACCAGATGCAGCAACATCAGGAACTCGAGATGTTAACAGCCAA
>CAYSLN010000054.1:8413-12723 GCA_964431825.1 uncultured Pirellulales bacterium
GGTATCACCATAATAGCCGTCTTGAATCAATAGTAAGACTCAGAAAAAGATAGGGTTTATCTTCCGCGCTCTCTGTGGTAAAATAAAATAAAGAATACCAACGCTTTTGAAAGGACAAACTATGGGAAGAAAAATAATGCTGATAACGATTATCGCAATAGTAACTGCCCTGTGTTTCATCGCCGGATGCGGGCCGGGTCAGCCCTTTGAGTTATAATCCCCGTCCGTAAGCTGCCCTCTCGGATAGGAGGGTCCCTGAATAGGAATTCATAGACAAGACTGCTATATGCTATACCGCTCGCAACAACACTTGGGACGAGTATAATAGCCAACAGCTAAAATCAGCCGTTTTTCTTGCTTAGCATCTTTTTGTCTCGCAGAATATGATGGTAGTGCTGGGCGAAGCGGTGAGCCTCATCCCTGACGTATTGCAGCAGTTTGCGAACAGGCGAACGCGCAGACAGCTTTAACGGTTTGGAACTGCCCTGCAGGTAAATATCCTCTTCTCTTTTTGCAATCGCCGCTATTTTTACCCCCCGTGGCTTCTGTCCCGACTCATGTATCCCTGCAGATGATTCTACCATTTCCTTTAGCGCAGTCTCAGCTGCTCGCAAATGCCCCAGCCCCCCGTCTATCAAAATAAGGTCGGGCCACAATTCTTCCCCCAACAATGCGTATTTGTATCTTCGTTTGACCACCTCAGCAATCATCGCATAATCATCGATACCCTTTACCGTCTTTATCTTAAATCGCCTATACCCGCTCTTAAATGGCCTCCCATCAATGAATTTGACCAGTGAGCCTACCGCCTCAGCCCCGGCAATATTGGCCACATCGATACCCTCAATAATCCTCACCGGTCCCGGTGTCTCTAATACTTTCCTCAACTTTATTAGGGCCTCAGTCGGGTCAGCAGCAAAAACCTCAGGCTGTACATCCTCTTCAGGCATACCTCGCCGATCGAGCCTTTCAATCAACCGAATGCGGTCGCGATACATCCCGGCTTTCTCGTACTCGAAAGCCTCCGCCGCCTCTGCCATCCGTTTGTTTAGCTGCCGCAGCACCGTTGAACGCTTCGAACGCAAAAACTTTACCAGGTCTGTAATTATGCTTTTATATTCCGCCCTGCCAATTTTTGCTGCACAAGGTGCGGCACACTGTTTTATGCTGTAAAAAAGACAAGGCCTAAAAAACCTGCGCTTCGGGTCATCTTCTTTTATATTTAAATTACAGGTCCTGAACTTGAATATCTTTTGCAATACTACCATAACCTGCCGCAGGTCCTTTGCACTGGCGAAAGGCCCGAACAATCTGCTCCCACTCGGCCGAGGCTTTCGCGTGATGTAAACGCCTGGAAAATCCTCCGATGTGGTAATCTCCAGATACGGAAAAGTCTTATCATCAACAAGGTCGGTATTGTAAGGTGGACGAATGTCCTTTATCAGCCGGGCCTCTTTGAGCGTCGCATCGACCTCATTCGATGTCTCAAGAAAATCTACGGCATTAACCTTGCTTATCATTTCTACAATCTTCGGCCCGCGCGATATGCCTACATCGCCGCCCTCCTGAAAGTAGCTGCCCACTCGTGAACGCAGGCTCTTCGCCTTGCCTATGTAAAGCACCTTATCCTTTGGCCCCTTCATAAAGTAAAGCCCGGGCCCGGACGGAAATACCTTTATCTGCTCCCGAATCTTCTCGAATCTGTCCCTTTTCGAACCCATAAACCTATTTTAGCCTCGCAACACAACCGGCAAAAGTCTTTTCTTCAAAGACAAAGAATCAAATATGTATAATATAGGTAAATATCCAACAAAAATAATGTGTGGTATTTAAAACACATTATATTTGTTCAATCCCTTCTAATTCACCTTTCCAATAACCGGGAATTGTTCCACGTGAAACAATGACTGTTGAAAATGTAAAAATTGAAAATCAAAGAGAGGAGGCTCTAATGTGTTCCACGTGAAACATCTTCTCCCTTCCTCATCTTCTGTCCTCTGTCATTCTGTCTTCTGCCTTCTGTCCTCTGCCCCCTAATCCTTGACAACTGATCCCTGGCCCCTGACAACTGTATACAAAAAGGCTGCAAGCCCAATCAAATCGAAACCCACAGCCCTTTTATATATTTGCTCAAGCGAATCGTTGAACCTGGCCATCGCTCACTATTCGCTCAACTAAAAACTCTTATTTCCTCTTTCTTCTCAGCAGCACAATACTTCCAAAACCTAACACCAGAACTGTCGCCGGCTCGGGAACGTAAATAGCATCTATATTTGTCCAAAGACTTGGATTAGCAAACCAATCTTTATTTACAAGTATGCTTGCTGTTTTAATTATTGGGTCATATTCGACTATATCTCCATTCCTAATATCAATGCCTCCGATAGTCTCAGTTGAGTCGCATGAGAGAATTATGCGTCCATTATTAAGTATGGAAACTGCGTCAATATCTGGCCATAACGAAGTGAAGTGTTCGTCTTGGTTGAAGAACAGGCTAGCAATGTTATTTACAGGGTCGTATTCAACTAGGTCGCCTTCCTCGAGTAAGCAACCACCAATTTTGGCATTGTTCGTTGTTGAAAGGATTAGATTGCCATTACTAAGAACGTAGACAGCATCTATGTTTTCATTATCTTCGAATTTATCCTCGCTAAAGAAAAGGGTTGCTGTATTAACTACACGAGCTCCGAAGTCAAAATCTATCTCTACAAGGTCGCCATCGCGAAAGGTTAAGCCTCCAAGTACCGCATCTGTCTCTGTTGAAATTATGATATTTCCATTATCAAGGATTGCAATCGCGTCAATATCCTCATTGCCGGTAAACCCAAACCAACCTTCATCAATAAATGGTTCTGCATAATCTCCCGGCGGTTGATAATATTTAACCAGGCTGCCATCTTCAAATGCCAGCCCGCCAAGTGTTTCCGTGCCATCTGTTGATAAAATAACCCAGGCCTGTGCAATGCTTGTAAACACAAGGCTAAATATACATACTGCTGCATATATTTTTATGAAACTTCTCATTTTTATCCTCCTTAATATCCTTAGTTTTACATCTATAAAAACTGAACCGTTTGGAATTTTGCCAATTATAGTATCCATTTAAATTTTACAGATTTGGTATCTTGTGGAGGGGGCCTGGGCAAATGAGAATTCTTGGAATGATCATGATAACCTTCAGTTAAGAACAAACCTGTAGTGAATGTTCTTATAAACCAACTCCGCTTGGTAGGCGACAAATCCTCCGAATTCCCTTTCCAACCTCCTGTCATATCTATCCCTATAAGCTAACACTCTCTCCTTAGGTTATAGCTGCGAGGAAATATTAGCAGAAATAAAAGAAAGAATTCTCCTCATGTTTCCTCATTTTTACCCACATTACCAAAGAAACACTTAAATGTCAATATTATTATAGGACTTACTTGGTTTTCATCAGTCTTCTCTGCGGATTATAATAAGTGCGTAATAGGTGCTATTGTCTTAAAAGAGAAGCACTTAGAGCAGCTTGATGCCCAAGCTTATTCGAGCCAGTCCTCTGCTAACAGGGTAAAATCTAACATATTGACCCCATCTAAACCATCCAGATCAGCCGGGCCATCCAGCTCCAGCCACTGCACGCTAAAGGCCATCAAGTCCCCCCATTCGACTACGCAATCACCATTCAAATCACCCACGGGACACAAAGCATCAAGAACCATATGACACACAGACAGCGGCGCGATGGTGTAAAAAAATGAATTGCCTGTTATCGCGCTAATAGCCGCCCTCTCAGATATGCTGGAACTTGTACTATCAAAGGCCCACACCCTGCCTGAAACATAAGTCCTTGTGCAATCAATATTAAACGTCCCATTAATCGCTTCATCATAATTCTTATTGATTACTATGATATGCAGCTTCGGATCGCCTTCTTCAAAAACAGATGCATAAATAGAGCTGTTTTCTTTATCACTCATTGTTGCCGACACCTTCGTATCGCCGAAAGTAGAATTACTGCCATCATAGTTTCTATATATCTTAAAAGCAGCACTAACATAACTCCGGTCATTACCCCAATAGTTGGACATATACAGACCGTATTTGCCGAAGATTCCAAGCACGTCCGCCTGTGCAATCCCGCCGGAAAAATGCTCCGGTGCACCGTAATAATACTCGGTTATGGCAAGACCCGTACTAGGGTAATAAGAATCGATAGAATCCTGTATTTCCGGCAAAATAGGCAAATAACTGCTAAACCACTGTCCTATCCAACTGTCTTCGATATAATCCGGGTCCCACAGTGTTCTCGGAGCCTGCATACGTGCTTCCGC
>CAYSLN010000055.1:0-1289 GCA_964431825.1 uncultured Pirellulales bacterium
TTTCAGAAACCTCTCGCACCGCTTCTCACCCCATCGGCCGAGCTGTTTGCGGTCAGCCAATAGTTTGCGTCTTTTCAACAGCAAATTTCGTATCTCGCTTCTTGTTATTTCGGGGCAGTGTGCTCGCTGTGGCGCTGAGAGAGCCTGACGGCCTTCCCCGTCCGCTTACGCAAAAAATACAGCTTTGCCCGCCTTGTTTTGCCGCTTCGGACCGGCTTTATATCAATAACATTGGGTGAATGCAGCGGGAAGATTCGCTCCACGCCCTCGTTATTGACAATTCGCCGCACCGTGAAGCTTTCGTTTATCCCTCTGCCTTTACGCGCAATTACCGTACCAGTGAATATCTGGGTGCGGACCTTATCGCCCTCTTGGATACGGCAATGAACATCAACAATATCGCCGACCTCGAAAAGAGGTATCTCTTTCTTCAGGCTTTTGCTTTCAACGGCATCCAGTACTTGCGTTTTCACTGGTATATCTCCTTTGCTAATTCGTATCTTGCCAGGAATATGTTTTTTAAGGTAAAAACGGGATTATACACGCTTTTGCCCAAAGAACAAGCACTTTTTTCTAAGGTTACTATTTTCCGGCTTTTTCGCTTTTACTCGAAAATTGCGGCTGTGCCATTATCTTGTGGCATTGTATCTCAGCCGCGATAGAATGGCCCTTTTTAGGTACACAACGATGAAAGACGTATTCGACAAAAAGCTGGCAAGTGCCTTGCGTGGCGTCTGGTCCCTGTATGGTGCCGCGTTCGTGATGTCAATAGCCCTCAGCGTATGGTGGACGGCTATGCCGTTTGTCCTCCGCAACATCGGAGGCTCAGAAAGCCACGTTGGTTACGCCTGGGCTGCCAATATGTTCGCCTATATGTTTTGTTTGTTCCTGGCAGGCATAGCCTTGGGCCGGCACAATCCTAAGAATACAACACGCACCGCGACCGCTGTTATGTTTGCTTCAGCATTGGTAACGTGCATCGTGGTTTATGTCGTCCTGTCAAAGAATTTGATTGGCAACCTGTCGATGATATGGGCAATAATTGCCGTCGGCACAGTGGCCGGAGCCGCAATGTCACTCTTCTGGCCTTTTCTTATGAGTTGGGTCTCGGAAGATTTCGAGGGCCCCGCCCTGAATCGCCGCCTTGGAACCTACAATTGTACCTGGTCAGGTGGAGCCATAATAGGCCCCTTGGTCGGCTGTGCCCTTGTCGAGACAAGTACACTGCTTCCCATCGCCTTGGCTGCCGCAGCCCTGATACTTTGTTTCCTGTTTTTAAACATCGCAAC
>CAYSLN010000055.1:1389-12695 GCA_964431825.1 uncultured Pirellulales bacterium
TCGCCTTGGCTGCCGCAGCCCTGATACTTTGTTTCCTGTTTTTAAACATCGCAACCGAGGGCTCCGTTCGCACAACTTTGTTTGGTGGTGAAGAAGCCCGCCCCGTTGCCGGCTGTGAAGATAAAGCTGCCTTGATTCGGTTCCGCTGGATGGCCCGCATCGGATTGTTCTGCTCCTGGGCCTGCCTGGGTGTCACTCGCTCGCAGTTTGCATTACTCTTTACTGATATGGGCTTCTCCGAGACATGGTTTGGCATAATAATTGCAATCTTTGGTATCTGCAATTTCGCCATGATGGCCGCCGCCGGCAGATGTGCTTTCTGGCACTTCAAACCTGCTCTTTTACTCACAGCCCAGGCACTGCTTTCAGTAGCAGTGTTACTAATCATCTATGGCAGGTTGCTGCCTGTATTTGTCTTGTCGTTTGTCATCATGGGCTGCGGCTTCGGTTTTGCATACAGCTCCCACCTTTACTACGGCGCATGCGGGACCAACAAACGCTCCATCCAGATGGTTATTCACGAGGGCACACTCTCTATGGGAGTTGTCGTTGGCTCTGGCGCGGGCGGATACCTCGCAAAGAACATCGGCCTTTACCAGCCTTATTGGTTAGCCCTGGCCCTGATTGGCGCAGGCTTTTTTGCCCAGCTGATTTTACTCCTGTATGGTAAACTCATCCGGCAGGCCGCAAAGTAGACCTCAAAGATTCCGCTGTTATGTCATGGCACTGACGGCAGCCTTTTACTTGTGACCATACACAGGCGGGTCATTCACGAGCAGTGAATCCTCTTTACCTGCAGGTTCGCTCCCAACCACAGGTGGCCTGCCTCGCTTTATATCCTGTCCATCCTGGTAAGTGTAGATGTTGTCGTCGTTAGCACCACAATATGAGCGTAGCTCGAAGTTTACGTGTGCATCAACAAACAAAACGTTTTGTCCAAAGCTTTCATGGGCAATTGCATTACCGGCATTCTGGGCTACCCTGTCACCATCAGGGTCGAAAACTCGAAAATCCCTTGCCCTTCCAGCAGGGGAATCAATCCATGGGTTACGGTCGGCTGCAACTGCCAAATCGTTCCTGCTGTTTGTCGTTAACGCGTGTTCTCCATAGGGATAATGGTAGCTGTAGCTGCAATGTCTGGCTGGGTCCGGGCCAAAGTCCCATGCGTCAATAGTTTCGCCGCAGTTCGGATTGCGACCAGGATAATCAGCGAGCTTGAATTCACTAACTCCCTTGTCATCTGTACAGATAAAGGCCTTGAGTGTAACTTCAGTGTACTTTACGAACATGTATAAGCTTGAGTAGATGCTCGCTGTTCCACCTGTTCCGTCTTCTGCAAGGCCGAAGGCGGTATGTCTGTCGGGTCCGTCCCTATGATCTGTGAGTCCTGTCCAGCGTGTTCCGGGATCGCCTGCACGCGGTAGTTTGCCGTTGTGATCGTTGGCATAGATAAGCATCGCTTTGCCCATTCCTGCCAGATTTGTGCCGCAGGTCATTCGAAATGCACGGCTCCTGGGCCTAAATAAGAGCGCTGACAAAAATATTAGCAGGTACGGAACCGCAGGAATTATGATACCTATAATGGCAAAGCCTCTGCCTACTATCTTGTCGCCACTTATTGCAATTTGGACAAGGCTTACAATGCCGACGATTATAGCTAATACCCCGGCACCAAGGAAAATAAACACGAAAATGTCGATTCTTAGCTTTACTGCTAAGAGCAGAGCGAAGGGACTAATCAAGCCGGCTATAAGTGCCACTATAGCAAGCCGGCTGGTCCTGACTTTAATATCGTCTTGGTCAGGCTTTTCTTTCTCACTGTTTGGGCAGTCCATTTTTTCCTCTCCCAAATTGTGTTTGCTTTAAATTAATTCTCCTCTCACGGAACAAAACATCATCGTTGTTTTAATAGTAAGTAAATAACTATCGTGCTATTTGCTGTCCTCTAACAAATCTGGCCGGCATCTCCTTGTCCGCTCCAGTGCCTGCTCGCGCCGCCACTCGGCATCGCTACCATTGCAGCGTAGCTTGCTACCAGTTAAGGAGTGCTGTTCTGCTTTTTTTCCAGAGCAGCCTGAACGCCTAATCGTTCTTCAGCGGCCTGGAGGATTTTTCCCAACATTTCCGAGTAAGACATCCCGGCCAATTTCGCCATCTTCGCCAAATGGCCGTCCCAGCACCAGCCCGGGTTCGGATTGACCTCGAGAAGTTTCGGATTACCTTGGGAGTCCAGCCTCCAGTCGAATCTGGCGTAGTCCCTGCATTCTAACCTCTCGAAAAGCTTCAAGCAACATTCAATGATAAACTTCTCCGTAGCCTCAGGCAAATTCACCGCAATGGACTTGCAGTTCCAGTATGGCGAGTCAGGAAGCCACTTCGCTTCGTAACCGCATATTCTGGGAAGTTCTGCCGGCAACGCCGAGTAATCCTCTTCGATAAGAGGCAGAACCGTATAGGATTCGGGCAGGTTTCCTATAATTCCTACTGTCAGGTCGTTGCCCGTGAGGAATTCCTCGACAAGGATAGGTTTTTCATAACCGAATTTCTCTCTTATTTCTGAAATGGCATTGACAAGCCCTTCAATAGTGTTTGAAACGCTTCGCTGGGTTATTCCGAAACTGGAATCTCCGAAGTTGGGTTTTACGATGACTGGAAATCCAATCGGGAGCTCGAAAATATCGTCCTGCGGTTTTATGAAGAACGCATCCGGGACCGGTACTTGCATCTCCATTGCAATTCCGCGCACAAGTGACTTGTCATAACAAAATGCAAGACACTGAGGACCACCGCCTGTGTAGGGACAATCGAGCAGTTCCAGCAGAGATGGTATATGGAGCTCTTTTTGCGCGTCGTTGTAATAACCCTCATCACATAGATTTAAGACAAAGTCTGTTTTTGGCTTCAGTTTAACCAGGTCATTATACAAACTATCGTGATTGGTCAGGTATGTAATCTGATATTTGTTCAGGTCTCTCAGCGCGTTTTTCATTTGGTCAATCGTGTAGAAATCATCGTCGTCAAAAACGCATAAGGGTTTTAATGGGTCGGGTTTCGCGGGGTCACCCAAAATTACTACTATATTGTTTGTCAGCTCTTTTTTCTTTACTGGTGTCCAGTCTTTTCTGACCACGGCGGTTAATGTTATGCGCCTTTCCATCATTCCAAGGTCTTGGTTGCGCCGCGATTCTGCGGATATGTCACTGTGGATGGTAAAATCCCTGAAACCTGCTTTTTTAAACAGTTCGTCCAGGCTCTTGCGGGTGTAAAGCCTCTCAGCGTAAAATTGGTCCGCAACAACACCCTTTTGTACGTGGGTGACTACTTCTCTCGAAATTAAACGCTGTTTGTCCAGAGATAGCGAACGCTCCCTGCAGACGAAATAATTTTTGTCTATCCATTCCCAGGACCTTGGCCGGTAGCGTCTTTTTAAATATTCCCCGTCGGCAACATCTATAAGAATCCTTCCCCATGGTTTTAAGACCCTGAAAACCTCTTTTAGAACTTTAATGTCATCCTGTGGTGTTTCAAAATAGCCGAAACTGTTTCCCGGAATCATAACCACGTCAAAAGTATCAGGCTGATATGGAAGTTTTCTGGCGTCTCCTTCTCTGAACCTAACGCTCATACCTTCTTTTTTGTTCTGGGCTTTTGCCTTTTGAATCAGGTAACGTGAGCGGTCCAGCCCTTCGACATTGCTCAATCCCCGTCTTGCCAGTTCAAGAGCAATCCGTCCTTGTCCGCAACACAGGTCCAGTATTTTATCCTGCGGTGACAACTTAAGAATCTCTGAAAACAGGTCCACTTCTTTGGCAGTTATCTGTGCATCATCAATCACGTCACCATCAGTTTTCAGATAGGTTGAATTGAAAATCCACCGCCACCAGTCCGGTAGGACGTGTTCTTCTAAGTCAGGTACCGGCCCAAGTGATTTAACACTGCCTAATGTGACTTTATTCTGTGCACGAGACTTTGAATTGGTGGGTTCTGATTTTATCTTCATTTCTGATCATCCCCTCTGCCTTTCTTAATTTCTAACAAATCTGGTCGCCATTTTTTTGTCCGCTCCTGTGCCTGCTCGCGCCGCCACTCGGCTATTTTTCCGTGGTCTCCGCTTAATAGAATATCAGGAACCTTCATATCGCGAAAGACCTCCGGCCTTGTGTATTGCGGGTATTCCAGCCCACCGCAGGACGACTCGCTAAAGGAGTCATCCTTGGCGGAAGTCTCATCGCCAAGTGTGCCGGGCAATAATCTGACCACTGCATCGATGATTACCATGGCAGCTAATTCGCCGCCATTTAAAACATAATCGCCTATCGAGATTTGCTCTGCCCCCAGGCCGATGCGGATTCGCTCGTCGAAGCCTTCGTATTTGCCCGCAATTAAAATGAGCCGATTCTCGCCGCTTAATTCGACTGCCTTGGCCTGATTGAATCTTTCTCCCTGTGGTGTCAGCAGAATGACCCGGCCTTTCTCCGCCGATAGCTTTTGCACATGCTCGAAGCAGTCAAAAACCGGGCCCGGCATCATAACCATACCCGGCCCGCCGCCATAGGGTTTATCATCAACCTTTCTGTAATTGTCAGTGGAAAAATCCCTTATATCTGTAAGGGCAATATCAACGAGACTTGCTTCCTGGGCTCTCTTTAATATTGAACAGTTTAAAGGCGATTCAAAAACCTGTGGAAAAAGTGTAAGAACATCAATTCTCATCACCTTCGCCTGCCTCATCACCGGAAGCTTTTTCCTTCTTGGTTTCCTCAGGCTCAGCCTCGGCTTCAGCTTTCGGCTTCTCGTCGGCTGTCTCGACCTTCTCCTCAGGAACTTCTTCAGCTTCCGGTTCGGGTTCAGCTTTCACTTCAGGCTCAGCCTTGGTTTCAGGAGCTTTAGCTTCTGGCTCGGCCTCAGTTTTCTCCTCTGTAGTTTCAGCCTCAGCCTTTGCTTCAGCTTCCTGCGTTTCGGCTTCGACCTTCGGTTCTTCCTCAGCTACAGCTTCGGCTTTTTCTTCAACTGCCTCAGCCTTCTCCTCAGGTTCAGCCTCGGCCTTTTCCTCCGCTGCTTCTTCTGCCTCAACCTTAGCTTCGGTTTTGCCTTCGGGCTTGGTTTTTTTCTCGGCTTTTGCCTTAGCCTTTTCTTCTACCTTTTCAGCTTTTGCCTCTGGTTTTGCTTCTGCTTCAGCTTCGGTCTTGGGCGTTTCTTTAGCTTTTTTGGCTGCTTCGGCTTCAGCCTTGGCTTTTGCTTCGGCCTCGGCCTTGACTTTTGCTTCGGCTGCCTCAACCTCCTTTTGAGCCGCTATCCTTTCAGCCTTCGTAAAGAGCTTGCCTTTGGCGCGAGCTAACGCTTTGGCTCTTGCCCGCCGGGCTGTCTGCTCTTCGGCGTATTTGTTTTTGATGCCTTTACGAAGCAGTATTTGCGAAACCGTATCGCTTGGTATCGCTCCTTTATCAAGCCAGTACTCAACGCGTTCGCGATTGAGCACAATCTGCTTGGCCGTGTCTTTTTCAATCGGGTCGTAATGACCCAGCTTTTCAAGTATTTTCCCGTCACGGGGCTCACGGGATTCGACCGCATTAATCCTGAAAAACGGCCGGTGCCGCCTGCCCATCCTCGTCATTCTTAACTTTACTGCCATGATTTTTCCTTTCTTTAATCTATAATCAATTCCCGTGATTTACCCACCGCAAATCACGAAACAAGTTTGCAATAAACCTCAGTCTTTCACAAAGCTCCGCATTATACCCGTTTACCCCTGCGCTGTCTAAGAAAATATATGGCCGCTGCGAATCACGAAGCACGTTTGCAGTGTAGGGCGTAACCGTTTATGAAAATTGCCAGGTTTGCTGTGTCAATCTGGGCGTCTGCCGCAATCCTTTGTATTTGTTCGTCAGTCAGACTGTCAGCGCATCGTTTCTCATCCGGCGTCATTATGGCTACCGCCCTTTTTAGCTGCTCCAATTCCTCTTTACTCGGCGCAGCCAGCATCGCCAGCTCGCTCTCACCTTTGATATCTTGAAATTGGCTCCTCACGCGCTTGCCGTATTCGTTGTCCGGGAACCTGGCTACCTTCTGCAGATATTCCTCGAGTGTAATATTATCTCTTATCGCCGTTTTATTTTCCCCCTTCGCTTTATTACTCTTTTTCGTTTCGACCGTTGTTTTATTTTTTTCCCGCCCCCCATAGCCGCGCTAAGCGAGTCCATATTAAGTCCACCTGAGAACAGACTCTTTAGCCCCCCGAAGCTTCCTCCGCTGACCGCCTTCATCATATCCCGGCTCCGCTTAAATGTCTTTATCATAGAAGAAACATCGTGCAGCTGCACACCTGCCCCTGCTGCTACCCGCCTTCGTCTCGACGCATCGAATGTATCGGGTTCACGCCTCTCCTGAGTGGTCATCGAATGGACAATCGCCTCCATTTGTTTAAGTTCCGCGCCGTCGAGGTCCATATCTTTGAGCTGTCCACCCATCCCCGGCATCATTTTCAGCATATCTTTAACGCCGCCCATCTTTTTGACTGCCTGCATCTGCTTTAGAAAATCATCGAAGCCGAAGCTGCCCTTGGCCATTTTCTTTTGCAGTTTCTCGGCCTCTTCAGCCTCGAAATGCTCCTGGGCCTTCTCCACCAATGTCACCATATCGCCCATACCGAGGATTCTGCTGGCCATGCGGTCTGGATGAAATTCTTCAAGTTTGTCGAGCTTTTCACCGACCCCGATGAACTTGATGGGCTTTCCGGTTACGGCCTTTACACTCAGTGCGGCTCCGCCACGTGCGTCGCCGTCTAATTTTGTAAGGATAACGCCGTCAAGTTCGAGACGTTCATTGAATTCCTTGGCGGAATTCACCGCATCCTGTCCCGTCATCGCGTCGCAGACCAGGTATATCTGGTGCGGATTGACAGCCTTGGCCACATCGGCAATCTCGGTCATCATATCTTCGTCGATATGCAGTCGCCCGGCTGTGTCGAGCACTATCACATCATGCCCGCTTTCCTTGGCATGACTGACCGCATTTTTTGCTACCTTTACCGAGTCTTTGCTGTCCTCACTGTAGACATCGATTTCTGTCTGCTGGCCCAGAACAATCAATTGCTCGACAGCCGCCGGTCTTTGCAGGTCATCAGCTACTAACAGTGGCTTTTTCCCGTTCGCAACCAGATATTTACCGAGTTTCGCAGCGGTCGTGGTCTTACCGCCACCCTGCAGACCTGCTAACATAATCACAGTAGGTCCCGGCGAGACAAAATATATCCGCGTATCAACCGGCCCCATCAGCTTGGTAAGCTCATCGCTGACGATTTTTACCATGACTTGGCTGGGATGAAGGCTCTTTATCACCTCCGCGCCGATGGCCGCTTGTGTAACGTCTTTGCAGAAATCCTTTACCGCATTGTAGTTGACGTCCGCTTCCAGCAGGGCCTTGCGCACATCACGCATAGCGTCCGAGATGTTTGCCTCGGTAATCCGCCCCCGCCCGGCCAGCGACCTGAAAACTGAATTGAATTTTTCGGTTAATGACTCAAACACAAAATTGCCTTTATTTTCTTAATCGGTCTTTGCCGCACCGACACAGTGCCCGGCACAAAGAAACGTCCTTGACAGGAACGACGATTGTAATGCTGGAATCGTGATATTGCAAGTGCAAAATCGCTCAGAGAGGTAACGAGGGAGTTATTGCTGGTTTGTGTTAACTGTTCTTTCTCAGAAGTTCTCTTTAATATACTTGATGGCGTTGTTGAAGATTGTCATTCCGTCACCGCCATTTTTATTTTTTAAGCGGCACCAGTGTGGATGCTGAGTTGGTCTTACAAACCTTTCAGGGTGCGGCATCAGCCCAAGGACCCTGCCGGTTGTATCTGTCAGACCGGCCATTGAATCCACCGAGCCGTTCGGATTGACGGGATAGTCACCTTCTTTGCCGTTTTTGTCCACGTACTTAAACGCAACGTGTCCGCCGGACTTCAAATCTTCCAGGCTCTCTGTGTCTTTGGTAACGACTTTGCCCTCACCGTGGGCGATAGGAAGATAGATTTGCCTTCCCGGCTCGATGAATATGCACTTTTTGGTTTGCGGGGCTAAATATACCCATCTGTCCTCGAATTTCCCGCTGTCGTTGTAAGTTATGGTAACTTCCTTCTGGTGTTTGGTTGAATTGTTACCTGGAAGGATTCCCGTCTTAACAAGCACCTGGAAACCGTTACAGATACCGAGCACTAATTTGCCGTCATCGATAAATTTTTGCATCGGCTCGAAAAGATGATGCACTATCTGATTGGCAAGAATTTTGCCGGCCGCAACGTCGTCGCCGTAGCTAAAACCGCCGGGAAAAACGATTATCTGGTATTCATCGAGAATGCTTTTATCTTCGATTAACCTGTTTATGTGCACACGCTCGGCCTTTGCACCTGCTAACTCAAGCGCGTACTCCGTTTCCATGTCGCAGTTTATCCCCGCCGCCCGCAGAACTATTGCTTTAATCTGTATCATCCCTTGCCTTTAATCCTTAATATTACCAGTCAAGTGGCTTTTGCCATGCTTGTTTTAGTGTATCTGTATCTGCTTCGATAACTGTTTTGCCGTCTTCCGCTTTTATGATAAGCTTCTCTTCCTCAATCACCTTTCCAATCTGTCCGAAGGGCAGATTTAACATCAGCTTTGCAAAGGCATCGTAATTATCCGGCTCGACCTCTACAATATAACGGCTGTTCGATTCACTAAAAAGTTGCGCATCCGCCCGCAGGCAGTCTTTGCTTTTTGGCAGGCCTCTTAAGTCTGCTTCTATACCGAGCCCTCCCGCAAAGGCCATCTCCGCAAGCGCTACAGCCAACCCTCCCTCGGAGCAATCGTGACAACTGACTATAAGCCCATCCTCTATCGCAGCCGAAATCTTTTCGGCAGCTCGTGGGGCAATTTCAAGGTCTAACTTCGGGACGTTGGCGCCGATGTGGCCGTTGATTTTGTAATAGTGTGAGCCGCCTAATTCGCTCTTCGTCTCCCCGACTATAAATAGCAAATTGGATGCCTTCTTTGCATCCATCGTTACACACTTGTTAATGTCATCAACTATCGATATGGCACTTATCAAAAGTGTCGACGGGATGGATATCTGTCTTCCGTCTTCGCAGGCGAACTCATTATTCAATGAATCCTTGCCGGAGACAAATGGTGCTTTAAAGGCCATTGCGCCGTCGTAGCAGGCCTGGGCCGCACGCACTAATGGTCCGAGCGTCTCTGGCCTTTTGCAGTCACCCCAGCAGAAGTTGTCCAGCAGAGCAATCCTGTCTGCCCGTCCGCCCACGCATGTAATATTCCTGATAGCCTCATCTATCCCGGCCAGAGCCATCCAATAGGGGTCGATGTCACCATAGAGTGGATTCATCCCACAGCTAATTGCCAAACCTCTATCGGAGTTGAGCTTGGGCTGTATCACGGCTGCGTCACTTGGGCCGTCGTTGTTTATACCTGTCAGCGGCTTGACTACCGAGCCGCCCTGAACTTCGTGGTCGTATTGACGAATCACCCAGTCCTTGCTGGCGACGTTGTAAGACGAGAGAACCTGTAGAAGCTCGTCGTTGTAATTATCTTTTTCAGCTATCACAGGCTCAGTTAACCCGGGAGCTTTCCAGACCGCCTTCCGGCTGTATTTGGGCACGCCATCGTGCAAAAACTCCATATCAAGTTCGCCGACCTTTTCCCCGTTGTATCGCAATATCAGCTTTTTATCATCAGTGAACTTGCCTACTACCGTTGACTCAACGTTTTCATCATCGAAAATTTTCGTTATCGCTTCTAAGTTTTCCGGCTTGACCGCTATGACCATCCTCTCCTGCGCTTCACTTATCCAAACTTCGGTATAGTTAAGACCGGCATACTTCAACGGCGCCTTTTCCAAATCCACCACTGCCCCTAAATTTTGACCCATCTCACCTACCGAGCTGCTCAATCCACCAGCCCCGCAATCGGTAATCGCTTCATACAAACCCGCCTCGTTCGCCTGTACCAATACATCGAGCATTTTCTTCTCTGTTATCGGATTGCCGATTTGCACGGCGTGTGAAAAAATAGTCTCGTGCTCGTGTGTCATTTGCCCGCTTGAAAAAGTCGCACCGTGTATCCCGTCTCTGCCGATGCGTCCGCCTATCATAATAATCACGTTGCCGCTTTGTGGATTTTTGAAGCATTTGTCTTTGTCCATTATGCCGATGTTACCGCAGTAAACCAATGGGTTGCCTAAGTATCTGTCGTCGAAATAAATCGCCCCGTTAACCGTTGGTATTCCCATTCTGTTGCCGTAGTCTCGCACACCTGCCACGACACCTTTCATAATCCTCCTCGGATGCAGAACTCCCTTCGGAATCTCTTCGAGTTTTTTGTCCGGCTCGCCGAAGCAGAATATATCCGTATTCGCGATAGGTCTTGCACCCATGCCCGTCCCCATCGGATCACGAATCACACCCCCGATACCCGTCGCTGACCCGCCGTATGGGTCGAGCGCCGAGGGATGATTATGAGTTTCCACCTTGAAGCATATCGCTGAGTCTTCGTCAAATTCCACTACCCCCGCATTATCGGCAAAGACGGATATGCACCATTCTTTATCGAGTTCTTTGGTGGCCTTAAAGACAGTCTCTTTCAACAGATTATCGAAGTGTATCTGCTCACCGTTAATTGACATATCCACGGAGCTTTTCAGCGTCTTATGAACGCAGTGTTCGCTCCAGGTCTGGGCAATGGCCTCGAGTTCTACATCGGTGGGTTCTCTGCCGAGCTGCTTATAGTGTTTTTGAATCGTCTGCATCTCGACCAGATTCAAAAACAAGTCCTTTTTTTTACTGAGTGCAACTAACCCGTCATCGTCAAGGTCGCATATCGGCCAATGTACTATCTTCAATTCGTATGGTTTTAAATGTGGATTTGGCGGCTCAGCTTCGTTGCCGATTACAACCTCCTCGATACAATCGTTTGCCAGTATGCTTTTCGCAATTGTATTGGTTTGGCCCGGCGTGATGTCGCCCAGCAGGACATACTTTCTCGCAGTCCGAACATTGTTGGCTTTTACCCCCATATCGGCCATCGCCGCCATTACCGACTCGGCTACGGGGTCGGTGACACCGCTTTTCAGATGCACCTCGATTAGTATCGCTTTCGCCAGACCCGCCGGAGCTCTGCTTCTGCCTGTATAATATTCTTCGCAGACAGGATCGGCCAGGAGCTCTTTTGGCAAACGCTTGGCAAAAGCCTCGTCGAAGTCGGCCTCGATAAGAAAAACTTTCGCAAACTGAACCGCTTCGACCGAACTAATCCCCA
>CAYSLN010000056.1:0-12694 GCA_964431825.1 uncultured Pirellulales bacterium
CTTATGGATTTTGACTCCCTTCCTGCGCGCCAACTGCAATTCGGGATTACCCTCCTTGACAGCTGCAGAGACAACAACCAGTTCTGTTTCTGCATCGATGTTGTCACGGCTGTGGCCTATCTTTATATCAGCCCCCACCTGACAAAGCTTGTCTGTAACAGGGCTCGCGTTCTGGTCTGAACCAGTAACAATCGCCTTGTTCTTGATAAGCAATTGCGCCAAGCCGCTCATTCCGATACCGCCTGCGCCGATAAAGTGAACTTTTTTGCCCGCCAAGCTAAGCCTGCCCCTGGCATCTACCACTTCATACTTGTGAGCAGCTTTTACCTGGCTTTGATAGGTTTGTATATCCGGCCGGTTCATTGCATCCTTTCAGCACAGACCCTTCCACAACAAATTCACCACCAGTGTAGCACAGAAACAGCTCAAGAAAAAGAAAAAAGCCACACGTTTTCATTAGACAGAGACTGTTCTTTTGCCTGTTAAAGAACGCTAAGGCCGTATTAGTGTTACGTGTTCGGATTCACCACTCGACCAATGAACAAAATGCTGCCCGAATGGTTATCACGAATTAAAAACAGGAAAGGATGGTCCGCCCGAAATACCGGTGTCCAGCTTGGCCCAATCGCCGTTAGTTTCATCGTAACTGCCGTTGCCGCCGCCGCCTCGGTGCCCTCTTCGTTCACGTCGACATACGCCTGGTGAATCACGGATGAAATAGAAAGGTCTCTTTTGCCGCTTATCCCCGAAAAATCCGCATTTCCTGAAAAGGCGTCAACCATTCCCATCGATTTGAGTACCGAGACAAGGTTAAACCGGCTATTCATCTTGAATTTCGGAATCGAAACTATCACCTCTCGTTTGCGCATTTCTCCGAGCCAGCTTAAGAGGTCTTCCGCTTTGAGTGTCTCCTCAAAGTCGCCAAAGGCCTTCGATCGGCTCGGCAGTAAAACAATCATAGAAAGCTCGTTATCAACATAGGGCATTTCGAGGGCCTGAAAATCCTCGGTCTCCATATAGTTAAAGTCCGCCGTGTGGTTCATCATCTCAACGTCTATTGTTTTGTCGACCGACAAAGCAAACGGCTCTTCCCTCGTTTTCTCCTTATCGAACTGACTGGCCCAGTTGCCCTTAAAATAAACAGCGTTTGTCAAAACCAGTCGCGTCATCGAATCCAACACTCCCTCCCGGATGAGTTCCTTGATTTTGTCGTTGGTCTTTTTTTCCACCCATGTGTTGATGGTCTTGCGTGCAGACTCGGTCGCCTTAACAAAGTCTACCTCATTAAGCCCTCCGCCATAGTTTTCTTCGACAAGCTTTATAAATTCGTTAAGGAGCCCGTAACCTTCCTGTGCCCACAAGGCATTGGCAACGGCAAGTTCGTAATTACCCTTTTCGCCTCTGGCGTTTAAATCCTTGATAATGGCTCCGAACTGGGAATGAAATCGTTCTTTAGTCCACGCTCGCTCAGTTGACTTGAGCGCGATTGGTCCTTTGTTCGGGTCGCGACCAACATCTCTTAGTGCCGTTGGAAAGCACAGAACCTTGGACATCTGGGCCTCTGTCCGGCCCTGCGCACCTGCATAAGTCATTGCCAGAGCTGTCGAGATACTGTAAGGTGAAAAGAATAAATTCCCTTCTTTGGCCCGCAGCTCTGCAAAAAGAGCAAGAGCAAATTTACTATTTCCTTCCACAACCATTTGCCGGCTCGCTTCCGGCGAAAGCCTTGCCCGGCAAACAGCTACGCTCCCCATCACAGCCAAAGCCATAAACACGTATTTCATTGTTCTCATATCACTATCGCCTTATTGTTCCCCGATATCGCCTCGTACTCTTTATCTGATAGATAACTACGCCAATTATAACCGATTAGTTTTAAAAATATAGCCGAACAAACCTAAAAACATTAACCAACCTATTAGTACCCAACTATCCCAGGAAGTGCGGCTGAGGTATATAAAATAAGGCCTCCTTACCGATACCGACGAAAAAACCGGCAAGGAGACCAAAAGTAATTCAATATATAGTCTCTTCGGTCGACAACGAAGAACTTCAGCAAGTAATTCTATACATCATTCAGCTCGTGACAAAGCTCCAGTTTGGCTAATATTTCTTTCTCATCTGAAGATTTGATTTGGTAAACCTTTCCGCCTGTTTCTTCATATTTTTCACAGAAATCTCTCCAGGCCTGTTCATATTTTTCATAAAAAGCTGTTTTATAACCCGGCTGCTGTGACAAAGATTGTATTTGCTCCGGGTTCCAGTACTTTATGATTAGGTTTCTGTCTTTGAACAGGAAATTAACACTCGCCGTTTCGTTATCAATCTTCAAGAGCCTGTTCATTTCAAAACCATCTATATTTTTGCCTTTAAGGTATCTGCAAATTATTTTCTTTGCATCTTCCTGTCTCGTTACATTTATTTCTTTTCCGGAACCTCTTAGCCGTCTTACTTTTTCTCGACGGACTTTTAATTTCCCTCCACAGCTTTTCTTCGCCTTAACAAATGAACTGGAGGATTTACGGTTAGAGGCACAAAAAGCTCGACGAGCAGTACAACCATCTAAATCACGGCGGCACCGATCGTGATATAAATAACGAGGACCATAAGAATAACCACAATGGTCGGCAATCAGACCTGAGTTATTGTAGCTAAAGGCATAGGGGGAATAACGAACGTTCCTGTGAACCAGGCCGGAATGATTGTAACTAAAAGCGTAAGGAGAGTAACGGACATTACCGCAGACTAAGCCGGAATGATTGTAACTAAAAGCGTAAGGAGAGTATCGAACACGATAACGTACAGAAGTGCGATAACGTGCCTTGGTTATGCCGGGCACGACCACCAACATCACTATTGCGAACACTGAAATCCTTTTCATTTTGTTCTCCTTTCTTTTTACTAAAAAGATTTGCTCTCAAACTTCTCTCCCGTTATCACCTCCTTTCCGGAAAAATTTGCTACTTGAGCATCTTGGTGCGCGCAAAATCGGCAGTAACATTAACATCATGGATTGTAAAGCGACTGAGTATTTCTGTAGCTGTGTCGGCTGGCGCAGATATGAACCGAGCCGGCAAAAGCAGGAAAACAAAACCCCACCAAGACAGCAAAAATTAAAACTATCCATAGCGCCGCACTGCGAGCATCCATTCTCTACCCACCTACAAGCTTGACATGCAGATAGTTATCGTACGGTTAAACTTTCTTATGAGAAAAGGATTATACTATTATAGGACGTTGCTGGCGAACAAAAAATTAATTTTTTCACTTGGCGCCTAACACCGTTCGCAGAATAGTAAACAGGCCAAATAAACGAAAAACGCTACTGTAACGTTATAAGGTCACAAATGCAAATTCGACCAGGGAGTACCTACAAGACACTAATCGTGGTTATATCAATACTTACAATAGGATTCCCTATAGTCCCTGTGCAAGGCGCTGCGGAGAAGAAACCCCAACTTTGCCAAGGGCATTATCACAGCGAAGAAGATGCAAAAAAACAGCTCGGCCAAGAATCTTAGTCCTTTATAAATTAAGAGTTCTGATTACCTCTCAGGCAGCAACATCTCTGACGAAATTTAGCGTTTCTTCCTTAACAAACCCAGCGCTCCTATTCCAAGCAAAGACAACGCCGCCGGCTCCGGAACAACCTCTACATTATCCACCCAAACATTAGCATGCATATTATTCCGGTTCTCATTGTAGTATAAGCCCGACGTATAGGCTATAAACTCTAAGCTGACCGATGCAATAGAACCTAAGTCCACCTCTATGTTGGACAGAAGACTCTGGGCACTAAGCTCGTAAGATACAAGGCCGGCATCGTCTGCTATTGAGAAATAATGAACGTTAGCATGTGGATTATATTCATCAAAAGGCCAAGAGGAACTTGCATTTATATATCGCACCACACCGAGATTTTCGCCTAACGCATTCCTAAAATAAAATCCAACACCTGCTATTGCATAATCAGCAATTGTCACCGGATTTACAGCGATTGCTCTGGCTTCCATATCAAAAATGAATCGGAGATTTTGGTCATAATCAAATACTTTTTCCATTATTATCTCCGAAAATCCTTTGTGATACAGATGGGCCATTTGGCTCCCGTGCCTGCTGATGATTTCAGATATATTGCTAACGCCTTGTTGCCGCCCATCTATCGTCCATTTTTTGAGAGAGCCGGACTCAAAATCATCCATAAAAATTATGCTGCCCTTTGCCTGTGTTAAAAAAAATGCGAGGATTAGTAGAAATGTTATTTTTTTCATCGTTTTTCTCCTTCCTATTTTAGTACTTATACCAATCACACTTAAAAATTGCCGAAAGAATTGCGCATCATCACCTCCTATAGTTTGTACACAGGTTTTGTCCACACTGTGTGCGGTCAGAACATTCAACAACACTCAGGGAAAACTCGCAAAAGATAGGTGTTGTCCCCTCCTCCAATTGACACTAACACTACCGTCGATGTGAATTCCAATGGTGATTCAATTTTACCACATCTTTGCAAACCATGTCAAGAAAAAGTCGCCCAACGATATTTTATTTCTTACTATCGTGCTACATCACACAATATGCTTTCCTAAGCAGGGGGCTCTTTAAGCTCTTCAATTTTAGGCAGATCTTTTAGTGTATTCAGGCCGAAGACTTCGAGGAACTTTTTTGTTGTTCCGTACAGCATCGGCCTGCCCAAAACTTCAGCTCGGCCAAGAATCTTAACCAACCCTTTATACATAAGAGTTCTGATTATCTCTCCGGCGGCAACACCTCTGATAGCCTCGATGTCAGCTCGTATAACCGGCTGCTTGTATGCAATTATCGCAAGTGTCTCCAGAGCTGCCGGGCTTAGTTTGCCCTCGCTGCGAACGTTAAGCAATTTCTTTAGCCAATGATTGTATTGGCTCAAGGTGAGCATCTGATAGCCGGCGGCGATTTGCTCTATTCTAAAGGCGTTACCGTTGGCCTGATATTTGTCGTTAAGATCTTCAATATGACGACGTATTTGTTTCGCGCCTGTCTCAATGATACCGGCTAATCTGGCTTCCGAGAGAGGTTCATCACTGGCAAACAAAACTGCCTCTATTACCGACTCGACTGTCAAATCATCCTCCATGTCCGGCTGCGACATATCAGTTTGTTCTTTGTCCGACATCTGCTGTTCTGTATCAGATTGTTCCTCACGCTCTTCTGTCATAGATTCTTCCACCTAAAGGGGTCTGTGTCTTTTTTGCTTATCTTGATTGTTATTTGCTTTGTCTGGCTTTGTAACTGTTTGGCTAATTTCCTTAGTATGAACCGTTCTGAGACGCTATGGCTCAAGCAAATACACGTCAACCCTGCTTCCTGTGCAGCCAGAGCCTGATGATGCTTCAGCTCACCCGTCAGATATAAGTCAGCCTTCGCAGCAATAACCAAATTTATAATCTTGCCGCACGAACCTGCGCAAACTGCCGCCCGTTTAACCAGCCGTTTCTCATCTCCGATTATGCCTATAGCCTTCGCGCCGGTGTGTTTCTTTATCCTCTCTACAATCTGCCTGACTCTAAGAGGCTGCGCCAATCTACCAATTCTGCCCAGCCCGAATCTGTTCTGGCCATCGTAAAGTTTAAAACAATCGAAGGCCGGTGTTTCATAAGGATGCGCCCTTTTCATTGCGGCTATTACGCCCTCGAGTTTCTCAGCCGGCACAATCGTCTCGAATCTCACTTCCGAAACATGTTCTAATCTTCCCTTTTTGCCCACAGCCGGCCTGGCTCCCTGCAGAGGCAAAAACGTCCCTATCCCACCAACTGCGAATCCACAGTGGCTGTAGTTTCCAATCGCGCCCGCACCGGCGGCTAAAATCGCGTTCGAGACCTCAGCAACCGATTCAATGGGAATAAAAGTGACCAGCTTATAGTTATCACCGGCGGGATTGTCAGCATAATCGCCGATTGGTTTGCCGTCACGAATCCCAACGATCTCTGCAAGCCCATCGTTCACACCACCTACAGCTGAGTCCAAAGCGGTATGCATCGAAAAAACCGCAATACCAGAGCGAATTAACTCATAAACTACAACCTCTGGCCCATCGGAGGTGATTTTCTTTAGCCCGTCCCAAATCACAGGGTGATAACTTATAATCAAATCTGTTTTGAGTCTTCTTGCTTCCGCTACAACGTCACCGGTGACATCGATGGTCAGCAGAACATTTTTTACATTCTTCTCCAGGTCACCGACGAGTAATCCTACATTGTCCCAGTCCTGCGCCAGTTTCAAGGGGGCTATCTTTTCAATAGCTGCCCCAATTTCTCTTACCTTCATTTGCTTTCCTTACAGTGGTCCTTAATAAATTCATCGAAGCTTTGCCGCAGCTTTTTAGCCATTGGCCCGACCTTGCCGTTACCTACCGTGTGCTTTTCTACTTTGATCACCGGCAGAATCTGCATAATCACATTCGTTAGAAAAACCTCATCAGCTTCTAATAAATTGTTAATGTCTAAATCTTTTTCGATAATTTCGATGGAATTGTCCAATGCAATTTTGAATACCGTTTCTCTCGCCACGCCGGCAAGTATCGGCGTCCTGATCGGAGGAGTATAGAGAGTCGAATCCTTGACCAGGAAAACATTGCTTATACATCCCTCGGCCAGCCGATTATCCACCGTGAACCATAAGGCCTCGGCTGCCCTTAGCCGGTGTGCCCAGTTTAAACCGATCATCCGCGGAAAATAACTTGTCGTCTTGTGTCCGTAGGTAGGCTCGCTGACGTTTTGCCTAAACGGGCACAACACAACCATAACGCCGTTTTTATAATACTCCGGTGGATAAGGTTGTAACTCGGCAGCTGTGATGAGTAGCGTCGGTTTACGCTGGCCGTCTGGCTCGGCCATCGGGCCGTTAGTCAATGTCAACCGAAGACGTGCATCAGTTAATTTGTTCGCCTTCAGGAGCTTGTATACGGCGTCGGATATATATTTTCTGTCGTATGTAACATTTATCGATAAACTATCCGCACTGAAAAACAACCGGTCCAAATGGTCTTTGAGACAAAAGACCACACCATTGTAACTCCTCATCGTCTCGAAAAGACCCGCTCCATATAAAAAACCGCTATCGGTAACCGATATGTGAGCCTTATCGATATCGACCAGCTTGTTATTTAGAAAAACTTTTTCCATATTTAGCGTCTATCGCACGCTGTTTATTCCTGCCAGCAGGGCTCTTGCCTTTGTGATTGTCTCCTGCCATTCAGCTTCCGGGTCGGAATCCGCCACTATGCCGCCGCCAGTTTGCGCAAAGGCCTTTCGGCCTTTGATAATAATCGTTCGTATTGCGATATTCAAGCAGACAGTTCCGTCGATGCCGATAAAGCCGATACTGCCAGTGTAAACACCTCTGGCCGTAGGCTCGGTCTCATCGATAATCTCCATTGAGCGAATCTTCGGAGCCCCGGTAATAGAACCGCCCGGAAACATCGCTCTCAGAATATCGCAGAACGATATATCCCCACGGAGTTGTCCGGCTACGGCTGCCACAGCATGAAATACTGTCGGGTAGCTTTCGATTGTCCTCGGCTGAATTACCTTTCTGGTCCCCGGCTCACAGATTTTAGCCACATCGTTGCGCTCCAGGTCGATTATCATATTTAGTTCAGCCTGCTCTTTCCCACTGCGTAGCAGCTCGTCAAAATTGTTTGCATTAACTTTTTTGGCCTGCATAGTCTGCCGGCCTGTCTCGCTAATTCGCCGCCGGGTACCTTTTATAGGCTTGGTTCTGATAAAACCATCTTCTATAGTTATGAACATCTCAGGCGATGCACTCACAATTTGGAAATCGCCACCATTGATATATGCTGCGTAACCGCTTGGGTTGTGGTAGTTCTCCCAGTGGAAAAGTGGCATCGGCCCGGCATCGTAATCACATTCGAATCGCTGTGAGAAGTTAATCTGGTAAACGTCACCATCGTAAATATAACGTTTTATCCTCTCGACCGTCTGCAGGTAGTAATCTTTGTCCATATTGCATCGTATTCGAGAGAAGTCAATGTTGTCGAGGTCGGCAGGCGCAGGTAACGCCACATGGATTTGTTGGGATTCATCCAGCAACTGCTCCAGAGCCGCTAATTTATCCTCCGGCTGTTCGGCCTCACCCGGCAGACAGAGGGCAAGCAGCCAAAAGACTCCTTCAATATGGTCGTAGGCGATAAGACGGTCGTAGAAACACAGCCGAATCAGCGGCATCTCGAGGTCATCTACTGTGGTCTCCGGCAGACGTTCGATATATCGGCCAAGCTCGTAGCTAAAGTACCCGACCCATCCGCCACAAAAAATCCCCTCCGGCAGGACACTTTGTAAGTCCACTTCAAGTTTGTATTTGGTCAGGACCCTATGTAGCTTTTCAAACGGTTTTTTCTGCCCACTGCGAAACTCAAATATCTCTTTCGGCTCAGCAGCCCAATAGCTGAATTTATCTGCATCTGTTTTAGCTACATTGCCGCCGAGAATTGACGCATGTTTCAAGCCGGCAAAAACCTGGCTCAAAGCCGGCAAATCTACGGACGCACTGCTCTTTCTACAGTACAGCTTGCACAGGATAGTTTTATCTGATTTGACAGTTGTCCCTGTCATCATCGCAGTTATTCCGCCTTGAACTCATTTATGATCTGCACGCCCGAAGAGGTTCCTATTCTTTGTGCGCCTGCAGCTAACATTTCAAGGGCCTGCTCCGCAGTCCTGATACCGCCGGCGGCCTTTATCTTACAGCTTGGCGCTGTTTCTTTCATCAGCTTTATATCTTCGACCGTTGCTCCGCCAGCAGGGTGCAGACCTGTGCTGGTCTTTACAAAATCGACGCCGCAACTATCTGCGATTTGGCAGGCAAATATCTTTTGTTCACGAGTCAACGCAGCCGACTCGATTATAACCTTCAGTAAAACATTCGGCCTCATCAAGCGACATACTTTCAGTACTGCTCGTATCTGGCTTTGCAGATACTCCGAATCACCTTCTATTATGGCCGCCAAATCAGCTACCATATCGATTTCATCCGCGCCGGCGAAAATGGCATCTTCGGCCTGAGCAACTTTGATTTTGGTAGAATCGGCACCGAGTGGCAAACTAACTACTCCGCCGACTGCAACCTTAGAGCCGGCTAACAGCTCAGCTGCCAAAGGTACCCATCGCCCGTTTACACATACCGTATGAAAACCATAATTTTTCGCTTCCTCGCACAGCTGTTCGATCCGTTCTTTTGTCACCGTAGCATCGAGCAGCGTATGGTCAATACAAGCTGATAATTGCTCTCTATCTACAATGGTCACTCTTTTACATATCCCTTACTTTTGAAAAAATTCACCGCCTCGTCAACGTTGTCAAATAGTCTTGTTGCTGTCTGTGTAATGAACACCGAAGGAGTTTGTTTCGCCATCCAGATGACGTAAACCTGCTTGGCTGCTTCGTGAGCGTGCTGGAGCTCTCTTTCCACGCCGCTGGATATTGCCGCCCGCCCATCAGGCATCGCCGGGATAAAGCTGATTATCATATCCGACTGGTCTATCAGCATAAAATCGCGGGCATATATCTGACTGTTAATATCGCGTTCGATTTGCTTGACCTGGTGCAAATCCAGTTGAACTTTTCGCCCCAATGCCGGCACCTCGACAAAATCCAGTTCCTTCTCGGTTGCCTGCTGGGCACAATTTAGTAAATACGATTCTTCCAGGTCACCTGGGTCAAAACAGATAAACGATTGTTTCATTAATAGTCGAAATTCGTCAATCTCGTTTTTTATATTTCTCATACCATCAATTGCGGTCATAGGAAAGCTCAAATACGCCTTTTGGGCATTTTCCTCGAATACAAGCCCATAGAACATTTCGATAGTTTCTTCTTCAGTACCGCGGGCAAGACTGTAAAAGGGGATTTTGTCATTAATACCTTTGCATAGCATTTCTGTGCTGATAATCTCTTCTTCCCGCCAGACAATCAAATCTTTCAAACTGTGTTCAATCTGGTGTTCGGCGAGCAGTCTGGCGTGCAGAGCAGTCACACCCTCAATCAGGCAGATGTACATATCAGCATTGAGCTGACGCATCTGGTCGAAGTCCACTGCCGGAAACAACCCGTGTCGCCAGCGGAAAGTTGCATGGGTGTTGACTATCAGATTAGGGGTCTTTTTGGCTTTCGCAATGATGTCTTTGAAAACACTCCGGCGAAGTGAACTCAACCTCTTGATTGATATGTCCAGGATTTTGCCGGGGGGAATATCAGGCGCTTCGGCGTACATCTGCTCGCCAACATTGCACAGCAGAAGCTCTTTACCTTTTGCGGCGGCGAATTGACATACCTTCTGAAGGTAGCTTTTTTTGTCAACGCCGACCATACCTGTAACAACCACTATCATTTCGTACCTCGTACCTCGTATGTCGTATCTGTTTCGAGATACGATTCACGAAATACGCCTTAAAGACTCTTCAATCTTTGCTCTCTGTCGTAGTCTTTCAGTGCCGCAATTAACTCGCCCATACCGCCGGCCATTATCTTTTCCAGACTGTAAAGCGACAGATTGATTCTATGGTCGGTCACACGATTTTGCGGAAAATTATATGTCCTGATTTTCTGAGACCTGTCACCTGAGCCAATCATAGTCCTGCGCTGTGAATCACGCTGAGCCGTTTTTTGGCTCTGATAGTGCTCGTAAATCTTGCTCCTTAGAATCCGCCAGGCCTTGGCACGATTTTTATGCTGGCTTTTCTCATCCTGCATACTAACTGTGATTCCGGTCGGAATATGTTCGAGCTTAATAGCGCTGCTGACCTTGTTGACATTTTGTCCACCCGGCCCGCTCGACCTGCTGACATGTTCGACAACATCATTGGCTTCTATTTGAACATCCACTTCTTCCGGCTCAGGCAGTACCGCCACTGTTGCAGCCGAAGTGTGGATTCTGCCCTGTGATTCGGTCTGAGGCACCCGTTGAACACGGTGACCGCCGGCTTCATAGCCTAATTCAGACCACACCCCATCGCCTTTGATGCTAAATATTGCTTCGCGAAAACCACCTTTTTCTGTTGAGCTAAAGCCAAGTTGCTCAACTTTCCATTTGTGATCCTCTGCGAATTTCACATACATATTGTACAAATCACGCGCAAACAAGGCCGCTTCTTCGCCGCCGGTACCAGCTCGAATCTCCATTATAACCGAGTCGATACTCATATCGCCGGCCATCATCAGGGTATGCGTGATTTCCTCAAGCAAACTGTTGCCTTGTGCTTCAAGTTGTTGCAGCTCTTCTTTCGCCAGTGCTCTGAAATCTTCATCCGTTGTGCCATCTCTTAATATCTGCTCGGCGTCTTCGATACCGGCTATTACTGTTTTGTAATCACGATACTTTGTGACTATCGCTTTCAGTTTGCCCTGCTCTTTGGATAAAGCTATCAGCCTGGCTGAATCACTGGTAACCGCCGGGTCGGCAATCTGGTTTTCGATCTCGCTGTAGCGGGCCTCTATCTCGTCGAGCTTTGTAAGCACACTATCTTTTTCCTTCGCCATAGCTTCAATCCGCTGCCAAAAGAGCAACGAGCTCCAATCCCGACTTTAGTCGGAACAGGAGCCCGGATTGTAAATCTGAAAACCCAGCTACTGCTGTTGATTTTTTTTGGCTTTTCCGTTTTCCGGCTTTTTGTGGAGTGCGGCCCCTTTGGCGTAGTCTGCGCCGTATTTCTTTTGGAATCGCTCTATTCGACCGGCAGTATCAACATATTTCTGTTTACCGGTATAGAACGGATGACACATAGAGCATATCTCTGCATGTATCTCTTTTGCCGTACTGCGGGTCTCGAAAGTGCCTCCACAGCCACAATGCACTACTACCTTATTATATTCCGGATGTATCTTCTTTTTCATAACTATAGCTCTCTAAAATACACTAAGCAGCGGATTCTAACAGAACCAGCAAATATTGCAACATAATTTTTCAAATTACTTATCGCGGTTAATACGGGCCAAAAATTCCTTGCCTGCCGATACCCTTTACGTTAAGATAGTGGGTTTGTAGGCCGACAAAAGGTTATGTTGTATGCTAAACTTGGAGATGAAAATATGAAACAGAACCGCAGCGAAAATAAAAGAGCAAAAGCCGGAAAGCAAAGCTTTCTAACCTCTATTCTCTACTTTTTGCTTTTGTCCGGCCCCGTTTTGTTCCTACAGACTGGCTGTCAAGAGCAAGCTGGGCCTTCAGACAAATCTAAAGCAACATTGGCAACGCCCGACTCGCAAGCCGGCCAGGAAAAAGCCACAACTACACGCAAGAAAACACCTGCCGGCAAAGGAGTCCCGAAGATTAAGTTAGACAAATTAGAGCACGACTTCGGAGATGTCGGGCCTAATACGAAACAGACCGGCGAGTTCAAAATCACAAACACCGGCAAAGGCCTGTTGGAAATTACGAGGGTCCAGAAGTGTTGTGGCGCCAACGTAGAATTAAGCAAGGAAGAACTCGAACCTGGTAAAAGTGCCACATTAAAAGTAACGTATAAGCTAGGCACACGAACAGGCACGGTCAAGCGACAACTGCATGTATACAGCAACGACCCGTTTGAATCCAAGGTTACACTGACCATAACGGCCAATGTGGTAACCAAAGTTGAATGGCAACCGAATAGACTAAAGCTCTTTCTTGAAAAGGAAAACGCCAACTGCCCGGAGATAAC
>CAYSLN010000057.1:0-5874 GCA_964431825.1 uncultured Pirellulales bacterium
GGGTGATATCCGGATTACCTGCTTTGGCCGCAAAGGCCATTTCATTGACGATGCCATAGCCGAGGCGGCGACGGAAAAAATCACCATTAATCATCTCATTGTTCAGGTCGAACTCTTCAATGCGGCCCTTAAAATGTTTTGTAACATCAATTGCACGGCGGATAACTGCTCCGCGAAGCTGATCATCATTCAGCTTATTTAACCAGGGCATGATGTATTTGTCTTTCGCCCAAAATATGCAGTGGCCGCGCATCGGTATGCTATGCTCCTGACAGATATCCCATATTCTGTCCGCTATAGAATAGTCGACAACGTTGTGCTCCTTTTCGCAGTCGTACCATTTCAAGGCGTTTTCGTGTACGGCGTAGTTGAAATTCTCGGAGAGGACTTTAAGAAACATCTTTCTGTCCTCGGGTGACATGGCATTTTCATCTTTTTCCGCAAGATGATTTGTAATCGCCGTGCCGAATAAAAATTCGTGACGTACCTGTTGAACCTTAACGTCAGCGCCCGGTTTGGTCTTTACTATGATATCGCCCATTCGGATTTCTGCTATCCGGGCCTCTATTGCAGCTGATGTCAGCTTTGCTGAAATATCGTCTTGTGCAAAAGAGGTATTCATAATTAGTGTAACTCCTAACATAAGCAAAAAGATTGACTTTGTTTTCATAATACTTGTTCCTTATTTAAATTTGTTGGTTTTTGGGGCCTGATAAAAGCTTTCCGGCGGGCCAAGATAGCTCGGCTTGACGCCGCCCACATGAACTACAATTTTTTGCAGCACAATTCCGGGGTCAACCATCCAGAATTTTAAAACATGCTCGCCCGGCTTATCTATAACGTGTTCGGATACCGTCTTTTTAATGTTCTCAGTGACCGCCTGATTCCAGGTCGGTGGATATTTCCAGTCAGGAACTGTATCCTTTTCATGGATGTTGACCACCTTAGGCGCTTCATCGTCAAATGAAATGGCATATCGTATGCCATGCTCACCAATATAATCCTGTGTGGGACAGAAATATGCCTCAACCTTCGCGTTACCACTACTGAATAGATACATATTGTATTCCAGACGAGGACCGCCCCCTTCCGGCTTCTGACTTCGGGCTGTGACCGGAACGGGCATAACACCTGACAGCGTTCGACTCAGATTCGGAACAATCAGCCACTTAACAGGTTCTTTTTCAACAGCCCTGGTATAATGTTCGGCTTCTACGGAGACACAGCCGTTGCTTTCAACAAAACCTATAACCTCATCCCGCTTAGGAGATTCAGGATTCTTAACGATGGCTTGGACTTCCACACTTTTTCCATTCGGCCCGTTTATGGTAATTGCTGCGAGGTGTGTTCCGATTGGTACCTGCTGGAAATCTACGCTTACCCACACCCGCTGCTCTTTATCAATTTTTCCCTGATTAGGTGTAATAAGCAGCCATGATTCTCCTGATTGGATTCTGTAATCGAAAGGTGTCTGTCCGCGATTAAAAACTTCTATATAATATCTCTGCTGATTAAAGCAATCAAATTCAGGCAAGACCGCCTCACTCTTTTCCATTGGCCACCAGCTACCTGAACCTTCGATAGCCACCCCCATATCGGAACCTTCAGGTATCTCAATCTCTTTAACCTCGGGTATAACATCCTTGCGCGGTGGATTCCAACTAGTAAAACTGATATGCCTAGCATCCATGATATGGTTCCATTTTCCGTTGGCCATGACCTTGTTGTAATAATGGGAAATCTCGCCATCCTTTTTAAATAACGCCCTGACCTTGTCCGCCATATCATTCGTTGCGGCCCGTCCTTGTTTCGCAAAGAACAGATTTCTGGCCAATGCGTAATACATTTCATTTAAATTGGCACACGCGGCCACTGGATGCAAGACCAGTTGAAAATAGGCGTCCTGGTATTCATCAGGTATTAATGCTTTAATACGCTCGGCCTTTTCAAGCAGCCGATTGTAATCTCCCACTACGGTCTCAGCCTCGCGGTAGTGGACCAAGCTGTAGACATCCGGTCCCAGCATTTCAGGTGTGCGTCGGCTATTGTATTTAGTATAGCCCGCCAGGATCTCCGCAATGGCCTCAGCGTGTTCAGGACCAAACTGCTGCTGGGCCCACAGACGTGTGTACTCGGGTAAACGCCCGGCCTGCCACTTGTCAAGATTCCAGCCATAGTCCAAGAAGAAGGAGATAGGAAATTCCATGGGCTTGAGGTCACCCACGTTCACCAGCCAGATTCGATCCACGCCGTGACGATAACACAGGTGCATCTGTTCCCATATATGCGGTATAGGACTGGTATTAAGCCACTCATAACTCACGGGCCCACCGTGAAAGTCAAAGTGATAATACATACCGTATCCACCCGAGCGGGGCGGGGCATCCGGCTTGGGCAATCGGCGCACGTTGCCCCAGTTGTCATCGCACAACAATAGGGTGACATCATCAGGCACGCGCATGCCCTTGTCGTAATAATCCTGTACTTCTTTATAAAGGGCCCACACCTGCGGAATCGTGGTAATGTCTTTACCGGTGATGTCAGCAAGCATCTGACGCTGATCTGCCACAATCCTTTGCAGCAGTGCGATATTGGTCTCGCGGTTCATGGCTCTGTCGCCATCACCGCGCATGGCCAGGGTAACCACACTCTCGTAATCCCCCATGCGCTTTATGCCTTCTGCCCAGAACCGGCGTAGTTCCTCCTCATTGGTTTCATAGTTCCACGGACCTTTTCCGACTTTTCGCCACTCCGCATGGGCCCGCATCATGGGCTCATGGTGTGAGGTGCTCATCACCACGCCATACTCATCTGCCAATTGGGGATTCAGGGGATCATCACTGTTGAAGCTGGCCCACCACATGGCTGGCCAGAGGAAATTACCCTTTAAACGCAGTATCAGTTCGAACAACTTCTCATAAAACTCGTGATTAAATCCCCCATAGTTCTCAACGGCCCAGCGACCTAAGCACGGTTCTTCGTCATTTAAAAAAATACCCCGGTATTTAACGGCCGGCGGTCCCTGGGTATAAGGTCCCGCCTTTATATACAAGGCTTCTTTCTTTTTGACCGGAACATCAGCCCACCAGTACCATGGAGATACACCGATTTCTTTTGAGAGGTCGTAAATGCCATAGATGGTACCTCGTTTGTCGCTACCGGCAATTATCAGTGCCCGGTCCACACCGGGTAGCGGCTTTTGCACAACCTGAAGCAGATGTGTTTCCCACCGTCCTACAATACTATCGACATCAAGTTTTTCATCTTGCACGAGCTTATCGATTGTAGGATTTTTACCCAGCGTTCCAATTAGAACAATCTCCTTTGAAGCGGGAACTGTATCGATGGAAATCTCTGGCTCGGCATTTGTCACGCGACCAATGTCGGCCTGGAGGTGTTTCAATACTCTAATTACACCAAGATAATCTTTGGAACTGGCGTACAATGGCGCAGATTTGCCTGAGGCAGAAAGGGTGAAGCATCCGTTTTCTTTTTTTACAGAGATGTACGATGTACAGTCGGTTCTCGATGGAGTCTGTGGGCGAACAGAAAGCGGGCTGTCAGTAGTTTCCAATGAGAACGCTTTATTGGCAGGTATAAATATAATCGAAACAGTTAGCAGGATATAGATATTTAAACTCTTCATTTTACTCTTTTTAGTTGTCCTGAAACCGCCGGTGCGTAGCCGTTCACAAAGTCGGCGAATACAAACTATACGTATCTTTAAATTTAAAAATCCCACCACCTTGGAGGAGATTGTCGTCTATATTGTGGAAAAAGGCAAGATAAAATAGAAAAAGTCCATACACGCATAAAAGCGTTAGGCCTTTTGCTGCTGGTTTACCTGTTGCTTGATAAATAGTCCCATGGTGCGCCACAGGGTTTTTCATTATATATACACATTTTGTTTACAAAACAAGTTTGTATCAGTTCATATTGACACCTTCATGATCAAAGGGTAATATGAGGTTTTGGTTAAAGCATTGGAGTATTTGAGAATGACTAATGTAACTTTGATAACGGGCGATGGGATTGGTCCGGAGATTGCGGAAGCTACCCGCAGATGCATTGACGCTACAGGTGCAGAAATCAACTGGGATGTAGCTGAGGCCGGCGTAGATGTAATGGCTCAGCTTGGTACCCCCCTGCCGGATGCTACTGTCGAATCTATCAAGAAAACGGGCGTTGCATTAAAAGCTCCAATCACTACACCGGTTGGGAAAGGCTACAGAAGCATAAATGTGTATCTTCGCCAGAGTCTTGACTTATATGCATGTCTTAGGCCCTGCAAGAGCTATAAGGGGGTGCGCAGCAGGTATTCTGACATTGACCTTGTGGTTGTACGCGAAAATACTGAAGATCTTTATGCAGGAATTGAGTTTCAGAAAGGCAAGGACGACACTGCTGAAATTATCGAGTGGATAAATAAACATTCCAGCCGAAAAATAACTGAGGACTCCGGCATAAGCATAAAGCCAATTTCGGTCAGGGCGACCGAGCGTATCGTCAAGTTTGCCTTCGATTACGCCAATAAGATGGGACGGAAAAAGGTAACCTCTGTTCATAAGGCCAATATTATGAAATTCTCTGACGGATTGTGGCTGGAGGTAAGCCGAGAGGTCGCAAAACAATATCCAGATATAGAGTTTGAAGACCGCATCGTTGACAATATGTGTATGCAGTTGCTCCAAAAACCTGAGCTTTATGATGTTATTGTACTGCCGAATCTTTACGGTGATATAATAAGTGATTTGTGCGCGGGCCTGGTCGGCGGACTGGGTGTAGCGCCCGGTGCAAACATTGGCGAAAAAGCGGCTATTTTCGAGGCAACTCACGGCAGCGCACCAAAATATAAAGGCCGGAATATGGTCAATCCAACAGCCTTGATACTGAGTGGTGTGATGATGCTGAGGCACATAGATAAAAAGGCCGAGGCTGATAAGCTGGAGGCTGCGGCGGCTGCGGTAATTGCTGAGGGTAAAAGCGTAACCTACGATATGAAGCCGAACCGCGATGACCCGACTGCTGTAGGTACAAGCAAGATGGCCGACGCTATTATCGACAAAATAAAAAGCTGACCTTCAATTGCACCTATTATTAATCAGTTTTATTCGATGTTTAATAGTTTTCAGGAAATACCGTCAACTCCCAGTATTGGTGAATCTTGTCCATCATATCTATAAAGTTTTCGTGATCCACGGGTTTGACGATATAACCGGCAACCCCCAGGTTGAAAGATTCGACCCTGTCCTGTTCAGCCTTCGATGTAGTCAGGACTATCACAGGAATATTTCTCAGTTTGTAATCAGCTTTGGCAACCTTCATAAATTCAACACCATTCATCTTGGGCATACTCAAATCGAGGAGAATAATCTGTGGTTTGGTGTTATGCTCGTTTTTTAGATAATCAAGTGCCTCTTCGCCATTGGTTACATGAGCTAATTCGTTTTTGATGTGAAGATGATCAAATGCCCTTTTGACAGCCATTGCATCTACGGTATCATCTTCAACTAACAATATCGGTCTTGTAACTTGCTGTAGCATATTCTACCCCCATTTCTTTTGGGAACGTGAAAAAGAAGGTGCTTCCCTGACCAGGCGTTGACTCTAACCATATCTGGCCATCATACATCTCAACAATTTTCTTGACTATCGGAAGGCCAATGCCGATATTTTCGGTTTCGTCACGAAGTGAAAGTATTTGGAATATCTGGAAAATCTTGCCGAAATATCTTTCTTTGATTCCAGGCCCATTATCAGTGACGCTGAACATCCAGAAATCATCGCGCTCAACACAGTTAATTTTGATTTGGCCTTTTGGTTTATCCATATGTTTGATGGCATTGCTTAAAAGGTTTCCAAACACCAATTCCA
>CAYSLN010000057.1:5974-12683 GCA_964431825.1 uncultured Pirellulales bacterium
CCTTTCGGCATAATCGTCTGATATCCAATCGGATAAAGTCCCTATTCCGCGCAGTGGTGTCTGTAAATCGTGAGCTGATATACGTGTAAACTCCTGAAGTTCCCTGGTTGATCTGGTCAGTTTTTTCACCGTCTTTGCCAGTGCATCTTCAGCTTTTTTGCGTACAAGGACTTCTTCTCTTAGCTCAGTGGTGCGTTCTTCAACTCTTTTCTCCAGTTCCTCATTAGCATTAACCAGAGCTAAATCGCGCTCTTGAATTTGCTCCAGCATTCCATTGAATGCATCTATGAGCGAGCCTGTTTCATCATTACTATGTTTTTGGGCCCTGATCTTGTATTCTTTATTATCTGAAACGTGTTTCGCAACGCCGGCTAAGTCCAGAATCGGTCCTGAAATAATCCTCTGAAGAACAGACGATATAAAATAAGCCGGCAGAGAAGCAAGCAATAGAACCATAATCATTACACTGATGTTCTGCTTGAGCGTTGTATATAAGGGGCCTAAATCAGATCGCAGGCAGGCTGTTCCAATCTGTTCGGCTTCAAGTACAATAGGTTCGAAAACAGTTAAGAAGCCATGTTCAAAACTATGTCCGGTTTTTTTAGGTAGAGATAATCCGACTTTTATATCTACGTCCTCGCGATTATAGCTCGCAAAAATCTCATTATTGGTGGTATAGACACAGCTAAAAACAATAGATGGATCTGCCCTAAGTGCCTGGAGTGTTTCGCTTGCATCTTTGGCATCTTCAAAGGCAAGAGAGGCTTTGCAGCTGTCCGCTATCATCTTCGCCTGTGTGGAGAGGTCTTGTACCATTTGTCGGCGAAGGCTGAACCACTGCCAGGAAATAAATGCTGCGCCCGCTAAAAACAACGTGGCTATGCATGCCATCATTATAATCGAAATGAGCTTGCGTTTTATCGTCATGTTGTTAAAGCCGGAGTATGTCTAAGTATACTATGAGACCATATTACGTTTACTAACCTTTTTCGGCATCTTTAGCCCGTAAAATCACTAAAATACGGGTGACAATCGGCAAAAAAAATGGTAATACGCTGTTTTTCAAAAGGATTAAAAGATTGAATCAGGCTGATTTTAAAAAGTTGATTTCTGGTCAAAAAAAGGGCCTAATCGCAGCTCTTTTGCGTTTGGTCCTAAGAGTTTCTGCGGTAGGTTACTTTCTCTTTATCGGACTGCGGAACTTACTATACTCAAGGGGGTTGTTGAAAACACATCGTGTAAATGCGGTAATCTTTAGTGTCGGTAACATCACAGTTGGTGGGACAGGCAAAACCCCACTGGTAATTTGGCTCTGTAATCAGTTAACTCAAAACTCAAAGCTAAAAGCTAAAAGCTATAACTGTGCGATACTAACCCGCGGTTACAAGGCATCTCAGGACCCAAAACTCGAGAATCAAAACTATACTGATGAGCCAGCAATACTTGCGGGTAGTTGTGCAGGAGCTAAAGTGATTGTCAATCCAGACCGTGTTGCAGGTGCAGTTGAGGCTGTAAGCAGATTCGGCGTAAAGGTGCTGATTATGGATGACGGATTTCAACACCGTCGATTAGCCAGGAACCTTGATATCGTAACAATTGATGCGATGCAGCCTTTCGGCTATGGCAGGCTTTTTCCGGCAGGTCTGCTTCGAGAGCCTGTCAGCGCATTGAAACGAGCCGACGCTGTTGTTATTACCAGATGTGACCAAATTGGTGAGGTTAAGCTGGCGAAGATTGAAGAGAGACTGAAACAGGTAAATTCCAACATGGTAATTGCCAGGTCAGTACATGCTCCGATTTTAGCAAAATCTAAAGACAATAAAGAAATAAATCTTAAAGAGCTTAAAGACAAGAAGGTATTTGCCTTTTGTGGCATAGGCAATCCAGATGCGTTTTTTAACACGGTCAAAAAGACATGCTCTGATTTGGTTGGTTCTAAGGTTTATAACGACCATCACCATTACACAGTCGGTTGCTTAGCTGGTATTTATGCACAGGCTAAGCATCTTAAAGCAGGTTTGATACTGACGACCCAAAAAGATTGGACAAAAATCACACTGCCGGAGGCTTTAAAGAAGGATACATCTCTTGCATATTTAGCTATTGAGATGAAATTTGTGGTTGGGGAGGATAAACTAACAGCCTTGATTAAAGATGCACTCGCGGGTAAAATTGGCGGAAAATAAAAGAGCGTAATATGTATGAAAAGCTACTAAAAACTGTGACGAATCTTGGCTCGCCGAAAGTTCTGGTCGCGGGCGACTTTATGCTTGATATCTATGTTTACGGCGATGCACTTAGGATTAGCCCAGAGGCACCAGTGCCTGTACTGAAGGTTTCAAGAAGTGAGTATGGTTGTGGTGGAGCGGGTTCTGTAGCTGCTGATTTGGCCGCCTTGGGCGCGATGCCTTTTTGTGTAGGCGTTATCGGAAATGATCCTAACGGCAAGATACTTAAAGAAAGACTGGTAAAGCTTGGGGCCGACATAAGTGGATTGTTCGCCGTGGAGGACCGGCCCACAATCACCAAACAGAGACTTATAGGTCTGGCCCAGCATCGCCATCAACAGCAATTATTCAGAATGGATGAAGAATCCACAGAGCCTTTATCTAACGAGCAGTATAGACAGATCCTACAGGCTTACAAAGACAATTTAAAAAGAGCTGATATTGTTTGTTTGCAGGATTACAATAAGGGTTTGCTACGTTTGGATATTTGTAGGGAAATGATAGAATTAGCAAAGAAGGCAAGCAAAAAAGTTCTCGTTGATCCTTGTCTGGCTGCGGATTATTCAAAATACGCCCACGCTACCCTAATTACGCCAAATCGGCAAGAAACCTTTGCAAATGTTGGTTTTGAGATTAAAGCTGCAGATGATGCTGCCAGAGCGGCAAGGCAGCTCTATGAGAATTTAAAGCTTGAAGCTGTGGTGGTCACACTTGATAGAGAAGGTGCGTATCTCAAAACTGAAAAGGAAAGTGAAATCATACATACCAGACCACGCAGCGTATATGATGTTAGCGGAGCAGGTGATATGGTTTTGGCTACACTTGCAGTTGCTTTGGCTGCTGGCTGTGATTATAAGACAGCCGTTCAATTATCAAATATAGCCGGTGGGATTGAAGTTGAAAAATTCGGGGCCGCGACGGTTACCATTGAGGAAATTATCAATGAGCTCATAAGTCAAAATCGCGGCAAAAACGGCAAGATTCGCCCTATAGAATCTTTGGTTGAAGAACTTACCTGGCATCGCAGGCAAAAGGAAACCATTGTTTTTACAAATGGCTGTTTTGACGTTATGCACAGAGGGCATATTGAGTTTCTGAAATTTTGTAAGTCACATGGTGACATAGTCGTTGTAGGTTTAAATAGCGACAACTCAGTAAAGACTATTAAGGGCCCTGACCGACCAATAAACAACCAGTACGACAGGGCTGCTGTTCTTGCAGCATTGGAGACTGTCGATTACATTACGGTTTTTGACGAGACTGACCCTCTTGACTTAATCAAAAAGGTAAAGCCGGACGTGTTAGTAAAGGGCCAGGACTGGGCACAGAAGGGCATCATCGGCCGTGAATTTGTTGAATCTTATAACGGCAAGGTTGTTCTTGCACCACTTGTTGAAGGCAAGAGCTCCACCGACACAATTGCAAAAATTAGGTCATTGCAGACGGAATCCTGATGGAAGATACTATAAACAAGCACGTTACAGAGGCTATAGAAACCCACAAGAGAATGGTTGCCCAATTCCAGAGTAGCGGCGTTGAGGCAATTACCGCTGCTGCCCAGGCAATAATAAAGGCATTCAAGCAAAATGGCAGGATTTATCTCTGCGGCAATGGGGGCTCAGCGGCAGATGCTCAACACATAGCCGGAGAATTAGTAGGCAGATTCACCAGAGAGCGAAAGGCTTTTCCTGCCGTGGCATTATCAACCGACACCTCTATACTAACATCTATTGCCAACGATTATACTTACGATGATGTCTTTGCCCGTCAGGTAGAGGCCCTAGTTGGAGAAGGTGATATCTTGTGGGCTATCTCGACCAGTGGAACTTCGCCAAATATCGTCAAGGCCGCAAAGTTAGCTAAAGAAAAAGGGGCATGCGTCTTGGTTTTTACCGGCAGAAGCAACAGTAAGCTCGAGGGAATTGCTGACATTTGTTTTTGCACAGAGGATGAATCAACAGCCCGTAGCCAAGAGATTCATCAGCTTGCCTATCATATAATCTGTGACCTTGTAGAACGGAGTTTTTGTGATTAGCCAATCCGCAAAAATAGGCTGAAAGTTATGTCCAATATAGCAGTATTCTTAGACCGGGACAACACCTTGATTGAGGACCCCGGCTACATCAACTATCCCGACCAGGTCAAGCTGTTGGATGGTGTCCCTGAGGTACTTATAGAGCTTAAAGCGATTGACTATAAACTGATTGTTGTCTCCAACCAGTCAGCAGTTGCCCGTGGAATTATCACCGAGAAGGTGCTTGGTGAGATTCATGACCGTTTGAAACAGCTCCTAGCCGAGAAAGGAGCTTACCTGAACCAGATTTATTACTGTCCCTACCATCCTGATGGGGTTATCCCGAAGTACCGTAAAGCGAGCGACTGCAGAAAGCCGAACCCCGGAATGTTGTTGAACGCCGCCAAAGAGATGGATATTGACCTTAGCCAATCTTGGATGATAGGCAATAGCGAGTGTGATATTGAGGCCGGTTCACGGGCCGGCTGTAAAACTATATTGGTGAACCGCTCTTTGCACCACAAACAGCCTATCTCATCCTCATCTTCAGCAGAGACGAATCCCGATTACACTGCTGTAAATTTAAAGGAAGCTGTGAACATAATAAAAAAGTATCGCCGTTCTTCTGGTGAAAAGCGAGCTCCAAGTCACTCTGTTCCAATTTATCAAACCGAGTCAGTTTCGCAAGCTGTTAAGCAATTACCCCAGTCTGAGCCAGTAGAGACACAAACACAGACCGAACAGCTCTTGATTAACATACTCGAGCAGCTAAGAAGTATGCAGCGGGCAAATATGTTCAGTGAATTTTCCATAATGAGACTGATGGCCGGGATTGTGCAAATTATGGTCCTGTTTTGTTTGCTTATAACCGTTTGGTTTTTGATGAGCCCATCCAGACAGGACAACTCGGTTTTTATTGCCCTTGGATTTGCTGCAGTTTTACAGATGATGTCACTGAGCTTTTACATGATGCAGCGGCGAAAGTAATTGTGTGTGAAGCGTATCTCATTGAGCGAGATACGAGATGCAAGATGCAGGACGCGAAATACGAGATTTTAGTCTGGCTCCCATCACCTATGGGCGATGCTATTCTCTGCACACCTGCCCTTCGGGCCATTCGCAGGCAATTTCAATCCTCTAACATCTGGTTTTTTGCCAATCCTGTGGTTCGCCGCGTTCTGTCGCCAGGCAACTTCAACGACGAATGGATCCAGCAGCAGAGTAAGAATCCGTTTGTAATTGCTAAGACATTAAAAGAGCATAATTTTACGCATGCAATACTTTTTAAGAATTCCTTTGCTTCGGCACTGGCGGTTTATCTGGCACGAATTCCATTTCGCATTGGTTATGCTCGTGAGGGGCGCAGTTTTTTTCTCACAGATAAGCTTGACCCGCTAAAGCTACCTGACGGGCGATTCGAGCCTGTTTCCATGGTCGACTACTATCTAGAAATTGCCTCAAAGCTCGGTGCCGATACAGCCAATAGAGACCTCGAATTGCTTATTAATCCAGAGGGCAGCAAAGGTATCAGGACCAAACTGCCAGAAGTTTTCAGTTGTGCCGGGCCAGTTGTAATCCTTGTACCTGGTGGTGCGTATGGACCAAGTAAATTCTGGTCGGCCGGAAGATTTGCACAAACAGCCGATTGGCTCATAGATAATTACGATGCAACAGTTATTTTATCTGTTGCGTCAAACTCTATTGAGAGGCAGATTGCGGAGGAGATTTGTGCTTTGAGCAAGCACAAACTTGTCAGCCTGACAGAAAAACCCGTAAATTTGGGTGAATTAAAGGCACTTTTTTCCATTGCTGATTTGGTAATAGGCAATGATACAGGTCCTCGACATATAGCTATAGCGCTACAGCGCAAGGTTATCACACTTTTGGGGCCGAACAACCCGGCCTGGACGGACACAAATTACGAAAATGAGGTTCAAATAGTTGGCAATGTTCCCTGCGCCCCTTGCACAAGGCCGATATGCGAGAAGACCCAGCACTTATGCATGCAGGCCATAACTGTGAAGATGGTTTGCGATGCTGCAGAAGGTCTGCTCGAGAATAAACGCAGACAAGCGAAGGTTTCAGCTTGTCCGGAATTCATAGAAATCTCGAAATCGTGTTTTGTTAACTCTGAGTATAAAACAGCATTTGGCAAACTGGGCTTGACTTCCATCGATGATGTCTTTAGTTTTAATGCTGCTGAACTGACTAAAAAAAATCTAGCCCGTTTTCGTAGTCGCCTGCGGTTTGAAGTAAACATGTCAGGAGCACCACTGCCAACCACAGTCTTTTTGAAGCGATATGATAAACCGCCCGTTTTAGTCCAGCTTAAAAACTGGCTCTCACATCACAGCGGAAAAAGTTGTGCTTTCTTTGAGTTTGAGCCGATAAGCGAACTGGCTATAGCAGGCGTAAATGTCCCGGAAATTATTTCCTATGGTGAGCAATGGGGTCTCTTCTTCGAAAA
>CAYSLN010000058.1:0-12574 GCA_964431825.1 uncultured Pirellulales bacterium
TTTTTTCGTCAATCACAACAAGCCTATGAGAGCCACAACCAGGCGATATTAGTGGTTTTAAAGAATAAACTTGTCGGTCGAGCTGCAATCAGATGGTTTTCTTTGACTTGTCGCTGTTGGTGGTGTAAACTGTGCGAAGGTAAAAAGGACATTCGGCGGCAAGACAATGAATTATCAATTTGATATCGAGCAAATATCGCAGCACATAGTTAAATATGGCGTTGATATTCGGCCGGCTATTGTGCTTGAGCAGGACAAGGCGAAGCTCCAGGACTATTGCAACTGGCTGATAGAGCAGTTCCCTGAGATTTTTGAGACGCTTCTGGCAGGGCCGAGACAGCTGCACGTTCAGAGGACTTTTGTTTTGTCTGATGGCAAACGCGCCGATCTGCCGACTTTTTTATTGACGGGGAGGGGTCCGCTGTTTACGTTTCCACGGCGTTTGTACATCAACCAGGCACACGATATAGACGTCCACGACAAGGACAAAATATTTCGCAAGGCCCTGGATGAATTGCGGGTCAGGTTCCCGGAGCGGACGGTGCTGCGTATAGGTGTGGTCAATGAATTTGTTTTCGACACGGGCGTGATGAACTCGCTGGAAGTAATAGCGAGCAATTTAAAAAACGATGTTTGGAGGGAAAGGATAAAGAACCTGCGGATTCTGCTTGAGGCCCCGAGGGACGGCAAAAATATCAACATGGAATTGAGACCGACCTACCTGAGGCCTTCCGGAAGGGGCGAGGCGAGTGTTTCTGATGAGGAGATGCGGTTCGGCATAATGGTAAGCGTGGATATCAACAATCAGCAGATGAAGGATGATATGACAAGGGGTGAGATAAGCGACATTCTTGCGTTTGCCGACGATTATGTTCCCGAAGAGCTCATTAGGTTTCTTAATAATGAGTATTAGTTGATGGGGTGGTGCCTTCGGCTTGTCCGACGGTTTTTTGGCCATTTTTTGCAGATGTGATCCCGGTACCTATTGACCAAGCTACAGCAGAAAGATACCGCGAGAAAAAGAGTTAGATAAATCCTGTCTTGATTTTGGCCCCCTCCAAAATCAACTCGATTCGCTAAAGAACTTCGGCCGATAATATATAAAGCGGCAGCAAACAGTGAACAAGCACCAAATTTTACATTTTTATGCGTAATAGAATCATAAAGAGATATGAGTTCAAATGCAGGGTAAAAAAAGAGACAGGGCTGAGGTGCGGAGGGAGAGGAAAAGCGAGATAACCTCAGCCCTGCAGAATGCTTTTTTTTGTTATATCATCAAGCTTCTAAAAGTCTATACTTTTTTTACCGAGAAATGTTCATATTCGACAAAATAATATTTTCCATCAAATAAGGATAATCCGCTTACAGAGTATATCGTTGCTAAAACCATGTAAAAGCAACATTAACTTGCAATTCACCTATAATCCTACTACACTATTTGGGAAAATACAAGCATAATTTTGACGATAAATAAAAAAAGGTGAATTTTAGGCTTAGCCGAGGCGAATTTGAGGCTTAGCCTATGTAAATGTGAGGTTTAGCCTATGCCTACGGACAATATTCTTGACCTTATCGGCAACACGCCGTTGCTACAGCTAAGAGGCGAAAGGATTTTCGCCAAGGCTGAGTTTTTGAATCCCGGTGGAAGTATCAAGGACCGTGTGGCCCTGGCGATGTTAGAGGCGGCCAAGCGGGACGGAAAGCTCAAAACCGATTCAATTATTGTAGAACCTACAAGCGGTAATACCGGCATAGGCTTAGCTCTGGTGGGGGGGCAGATGGGTTATCGTGTCCGGATAGTAATGCCGGCAGGGATGAGCGAGGAACGGAAGAAGCTGATTAAGGCCCTCGGAGCCGAGTTGATTCTGATACCGGATGAGGAAGGTCTTAGCGGTGCGGTTCGGAGGGTTGAGGAGATGGCGGCAGAGGATGAGCGGATTTTTGTGCCCCAGCAGTTTGAGAACCCGGAGAATCCCCGCATTCATTATGAGCAGACTGCCAAGGAACTGTGGGAACAGATAGGCGGGCAAATCGACTGTTTCGTGGCTGGAGTGGGCAGTGGAGGTACCCTTCAGGGAGTCGGCAAATTCCTCAAGGAGCACAACGAAGAAATAAAGATTGTAGCAGTTGAGCCTGAGAATTGCTCGGCGCTTTTGGGACACGAACCCGGGCTGCACCAGATTCAGGGGATAGGCGACGGCTTTATTCCCGATGTGCTTGATGTTTCGATGGTCGATGATGTGGTAGAAATTAGTGATGAGGATGCGATAGAGACCACGCGGCAGCTGGGGAGGGATTACGGGCTGCTGGTGGGTATCAGCTCAGGTGCCAATGTCTGGGCTGCGCGGAAACTGACAAAGGTCATAGCCGGCAATATTGCAACGGTGTTGCCTGACAGGGCAGAGCGATATTTCAGTACGGCTTTGTTATAGTCGGCACAGCAAGTTATTCAATCGAAGAACCCTCTTTTTACGGAAGCGTTTTTTAGTGAGCGGTCAACCGGCGTTTTTACATCGTAAGGTATTACACAGGCTTGAATTGTATCTATTTGCCAGGTCTGCGGGGAGTGTGCTTGGAAATAGTGTTTGACTGATGATATGCGGGTTTGTAAAATGCCGCGTGAAATGACATTGGCAATAGTTATTAGCTGTTCGGCTCATGAGCTGCTAATGCCGGATACGAGGGAGCGTACTGTTTATGACAGGTGACGGTAGGGTAGTTCCAGCCGGTGGGGCCGGTGCGGGTGCGTCGGTTAGCCGGGGAGGCCAGGCGCAGAATAATGCGTTCGGGAATCCTCGCAGTATGCCTGAATCGCTGGCGGCAGAAGCGGCGGTGCTCGGCTCGATGATAATCGACCCGGCGTGCATTGGGCAGGTCATCGAGCAACTTCAGCGGGAGGCATTTTATCGTCTTGAACACCAGAGGATATTCGACGCTTTGGTTGGCCTTTACGAGAAGAACACAGGCGGGGCCATCGATGGTGTATTGCTTCGCGATGAACTTGAAAAGCGTCAGCAGCTGGAGGCCGTAGGCGGAGTGGAATATCTCGCCAGGGTTATGGAGTCGGTGCCATCTTCGGCTAACGTTGAGTATTATACCGAGATTGTCAAAGACAAGATGCTGCTGAGGGAGACCATCTCCGCTGCTACTGAGATTCTCAACGATGCATACGACCAGAGCGGCGAGACCAGCGAGAAGCTCGACGATGCTGAGCGCAGGATTTTTGCGGTTACGGATAAAAAGATAAGGGGCTCTGCGGTTGCTTTGAAGGATTTGGTGGCTACGGTTTATGAGCTTATCGAGAAGCGTGAGGGCAGTCATGTTACAGGTCTGGCGACGGGTTACCTTGAGCTTGACGGTTTGACGGCGGGCCTTCAAAACGGGGAGATGATAATCATTGCCGGGCGGCCCAGCATGGGCAAGACGGCTCTTGCGTTGAATATTGCCGAGCATATCGGCAGTGTAGAGAGGGCGCCGGTTGGAATATTCTCGCTGGAGATGGGCAGGCAGCAGTTAGCCGAGAGGTTTCTGTGCAGTTTTAGCAAGATTGATGCTCAACAGGTCAGAAAGGGGATGTTAAGTACCGAGGATTTTCAGGAGCTTGTTGCGGCGTGCGGGGCCGTTTCTGAGGCGCCGATTTATATCGATGACACCTCGACGATGACACCGCTGGAGCTTCGTGCGAAGGCAAGGAGGCTCAAGAGTATGCACGATATCCAGTGCGTGATAGTTGACTATCTACAGTTGATGCATTTGAGTATGAGCAGGATTGAGTCTCGTCAGCAGGAGATATCAACAATTTCAAGATATATCAAGGCCCTAGCCGGTGAGCTGAACGTTCCTGTTGTTGTTTTGAGCCAGTTGAATCGTTCTCCGGAGGGCAGGGAGGGTCATCGGCCAAGGATGAGCGACCTTCGAGAGAGCGGCAGTATCGAACAGGATGCCGATGTGGTTATGCTGCTGCATCGTGAGGATTATTACCATCGTGGAGAGGAAGATTACCAGCCGGATAGTACGGCCGAGCTGATAATAGCCAAACAGCGCAACGGTCCAACCGGAAGCGTGAAGCTGACGTTCAGAGAGAAATATACGCGTTTTGAGAATGCCTCTCCGGTACAGCAGGAGGCGGTACCGTTTTAGAGGAGCACCATTTCACAGGGGACAGTGAGCCCATTGGTGCGTGTTTGTAATAAAGTTAATTGATTTTTCATGAGATATAAGATGCGATATGCGTTTTTTATTTTTTTTATATGGTTAGTACTATTTTATTCAGGTTGTGCAATGGTGGATTCCAGCCGGTCCTCATCTGACAGTACCTCAGAAGGTGTGGAGGGTGTAGCAGATAGTAACCAGGCAGTCGAGTCGGTTGCAGAGGGCAGCGGCGGGGATATAATCAGGTCGATTGGTTTTGCAGGCAATCGTAAGTATAAAGTTAAGGTTTTGCGTCAGAGATTAGGGCTGGATATAGGTGACAGGCTCGATTCTTTTCTTGCTGAGTCCGGCAGAAGCATCATAGCGGAGGTTTATCGAAAGATAGGTTTTGCCTTCGTCAAGGTGACGCTCGATAAAGGGAAGTTATCACAAGGTAAGCTGTTTTATATAATTGATGAAGGTCCAAGGGTCCAGGTCAAAAAGGTCAAGTTCATCGGCAATAAGGGTATAAAGACAAAAACACTTAGAAAGGTCGTAAAGACAAAGGGAAAGAAATGGTTTTACTGGCCTTTTTACTATACTGAAGAGGCGATAGCTGAGGACGTAAAGAAGTTGGGGAAGCTCTATTACGAAAGAGGTTTTCTCGATTACAGTGTAAAGGTGGAAAGAAGTTTCACCAAAGACAACAAGAAGGCTAACGTCACATTCATAATTGAAGAGGGTCCAGCCTTTCGTGTTGAGAAGGTTGTTCTTATAGGTAACGAGCACTTTTCGGAGGAAGAGCTGCAGGCAAAGCTGAAGTTAGAGGAGGGGCGGGTCTATAATAAGAAGAGGGCTGATCTTGATGTCAGGCGGTTGGTCAAGCTTTACCGTGAGCAGGGTTTTATAGATGTCAGGATTCAGCAGAAGCCGAAATTTATTTCGGAAGTTAGTGCGGCCGCAGTTAATGTTGAGTTCAGCATCGATGAGGGCCGGCAGTTTAGAATCGGCAGAGTGGATATAAGCGGCAATGAATCGGCTCAGGACAGGGTCATTCGTCGGGTGTTGGACGAGTACGGTTTTGTGCCAGGGCAACTGTACAATGCTGACTTAGCTCCCCTGGAACCCGATTCTAAACTGGAAAAGTATGTACAGAGGACAGTATTGGCGGAGGATGTGATAATCAGGCCTGTTGAGCCGGCGAGCGGTGCTCCGGACCAGAAGGATGTAAGTGTTGATGTTAAAGAGGGTATGACGGGCATGATAAAGCCTGGTGTCGGAATCAGCAGTGACAGCGGCGTGATAGGTCAGCTGGTTTATGAGCAGCGCAATTTTGACATCACCGATTTTCCTGACAGCCTCGGCGAGTTTCTCAGTATGAAGGCCTTTCGAGGTGCTGGGCAGACTTTTAGAGTATCGCTTATGCCAGGAACAGAGGTCAGCCAGTATTCTGTGAGCTTCAGCGACCCATATTTTCGTGACAGACCGACATCATTTAGTGTGAGCGGCTCAAAGTGGGGAAGGTGGAGAGAGAGCTATAGCGAAGGCAGGATGAGGGCTTATGTTAGCCTTGAACAGCGACGTAGAGATAGCTGGAACAGAAGCGTTGGTTTTCGGGCAGAGAATGTTGATATTCACAGCCTCGATTTTGATGCACCACAGGAAATCAGGAATATAGAGGGTGACAATGGAATTTTGTCGGTTGATTTTGGAATTGGAAGAAGTACTATCGATGATTTGTATAATCCAAGCGATGGCTATCGCTTTAGTGCCGATTATGAGCAGGCCACGGGCGACCATACCTTTGGAATATTGAGTGGTGCTTTCTCTCGCTATTTTACGCTTTATGAAGATGTTCTGGAGCGAAAGACTGTTTTGGCGACGATTCTTCGGGCGGGGACTGTGTTAGGTGACGCTCCGGCATTCGAGAGATTTTATGGCGGTGGCTTAGGTAGTTATGGTATGAGGGGTTTTGAATATCGAGGGATAAGTACAAAAGGAGTTCAGACAATTGTTGCAAACCCGGAGCGTAAAGACCCGATAGGAGCTGACTGGATATTTTTGGCTAATGCTGAGATAACGGTGCCTTTGATAGGCGAGAATTTTTCGGCGTTGTTTTTCATCGACAGCGGTACTATTGACACAGGCAGCTACCGTATGTCGGTGGGTATAGGGATACAGATAATGGTACCACAGGTTTTTGGGCCGGTGCCGATGAAGTTTGAGCTTGCGACGCCGCTTGCCAAAGATAGCTTAGACGAGACACAGGTTTTCAGCTTTTCGATGGGAGGAGCGTTGTTTTGAAAGGTCAAGAGTTAAAAGAGCAAGATAAAAGAAAGGAACAGTTATGAAAGTCAGCAAGGTTATTATTATTAGTTTTTTGGTAGCCGTGGTTGGTTTATCGATATGTTACGATTACGGCCGGGCCGGGCAAGCTGACATATTCTCTGCGAAGATTGGTGTTGTCAGTGTTCGTAAAATCATTCAGGAGTGCAAACGAGTTGCCAAGTACAAACAGGAGTCTGAGAACGAGAAGATTTTACTTAGTGCGGAGTTGATGAAGCTTGATAAGGAAATCAGCGATGATACCAACAGCTTGAAGGTTTTAAGACCCGGCACCAGCGATTATATGGCGCAGTTAAAGCAGGTATTGGAAAAGGAAGCCAGCTTAAAGGCGAAGCAGGAGTTCTATGATCGACAAAGAACGCTGAATGAGCAGAAGATGATGGGAGATCTTTATGAGGAGATTTCGCAGATAGCGGGAAAGGCTGCTGAGCAAAAGGGGCTGGCGTTGGTTCTTAGGAAGGATGAATTGCTGTATAGCGGTGGTTGTACGGATATTACGGAGGAGGTAAAGGCTCAGTTGGATGCGAGGGAAGACGCAAAACAGTAGAGAGGAAGTAAAAAGTAAGACCGTCGGACCTGTAATCAACCTGTTTTTAGCTTTTGTTTTTTTAATTTCTTATGAGATTGACGATTGCACAGTTGGCGCAACGGATTGGTGCGGAGTTAGTAGCCGGTCCCGATGAGGCCAAGAGTTATATAACTGCGGTGGGTGGGGTAGAGACGGCCAGCAAGAGTGATGTTACTTTTGTTACCGACGAGAAGCGTGTGGGGGCAGTCGGCGCCTCGTTGGCGGGGGCGGTCATTGTGGGGAGTCTTATTAAAGATTTGCCTAAGTCGCAGCTGGTTGTTAAAAATGTCGACGCGGCTTTAATCGAAGCCTTGGCTGTTTTCGCGCCCAAATTGAAGGCTCCTGGTGAAGGCATTGACCCGAGTGCGCGGGTTGGCAATGATGTTCGAATAGCCAAAGGTGTGTTCATCGGAGCCGGGGTAGTAATTGACGACGGAGTTGAAATCGGGGCAGACAGTGTAGTCAAGAGCGGGTGCAAAATAGGAGAGAAGTCGAAGCTTGGCAAAGATTGTCGTATCGACAGCAACGTTGTTATTGGTCACAACTGTAGTTTAGGCAACAATGTTATTGTTCAGGCGAACAGCACAATAGGCTCGACAGGTTTTGGGTACTCATTTATCGATGGTGAACACCGACTTATTCCGCATAATGGTGGCGTGGTTATCGAAGACTTTGTAGAGATAGGGGCCAATTGCTGTATTGACAGGGCGAAGTTCGGCAATACCATAATTGGAGCGGGAACAAAAATAGACAATCTTGTCCAGATTGCTCACAATGTTGTGATAGGCAAGTGCTGTCTGATAGCCGGTCAGGTGGGTCTTGCGGGCAGTTGTCGGCTTGGTGACGGAGTGGTGTTAGCCGGTCAGGTTGGTCTTGCTGATAATATCCGGATAGGAGACCGCACGATGGTAGGGGCCAAGTCCGGTGTTATAAATAATGTAGGCCCCGATAAAAAGCTGGCTATGATACCTGCTATAGATGTTAAAGAAGCCCTGCGGGTTGTTGCTCAGTTGTTGCGTCTGCCGAGGACGGCCGAGCAGGTGAAGCAACTGGTTAAAAGGGTAGAAGAACTTGAAGCTGCAAAAAACAATAAAGGGTGAAGGGGTTATAGCCGGCAGAGGCATGTTCGGAGGCGAGGAAGCGAGGGTAATTTTTCGTCCTGCTGCTGAGGATACCGGTGTGGTTTTCGTACGGACGGATATTCCGGAGGCTGTACGTATTAGTGCGGTTGCGCCGAATCTTGCAGAGCGAAGTCGTCGCACTACGATAAAAAAAGGTTCTGTTAGTATAGAGACTGTGGAGCATTGTCTTGCTGCTATCAGCGGACTGGAGATTGACAATATTATTGTAGAGGTTAACGGTCCTGAGCTGCCGGCGCCGGATTGCAGTTCTGCGGAGTATTTAAAGGTTCTGAAGCGGATAGGTTTTGTTGAGCAGAAGGTAAGCCGGAAGGAGTTTGTAATCAGCAGGCCGATTACTATTAACTCCGGCGATGCCTCGATATATGCGTTGCCTTATGAGGACAGCGCTCTTAATGTCACTTTCGAACTGGATTACAGCGGTCACACGGGTATTGGCAGGCAGATTTTTAGTTGTCGGCTCACGCCGGAGAGTTTTGAGAAGAATCTGGCGTCGGCGCGAAGCTTTTTGCTCGAGATTGAGGCCCGGCAATTTCAGGCTCGTGGAATGGGCAAGCATCTGGGTCCTCGTGAGATTCTTGTAATCAACTCGGACGGGCCTATTAAGAACAGTTACAGATTTCCCAACGAGTGCGTTCGTCATAAGATTGTTGACATGATTGGAGACCTTGCGTTGGTTGGTCGGGCTGTTAAGGGTCGGATTGTCGCTTATAAGAGTGGTCACTCACTGAACCAGCAGCTTGCAAGGAAGTTGTATGAAGCCTCTCAGCAGCAGGAGCGTGTCCAGAAGTTTGGTACCGATGCGATTTTGGATATTCGCAGGATTTCGAGGATTTTGCCGCACAGGTATCCGTTTTTGCTGGTGGACAAGATAATCGAAATCGAAGGAGGTACGCGGATAAAGGGCATTAAGAATGTAACCTTTAACGAGCAGTTTTTTCAGGGGCATTTTCCGGGTACGCCAATCATGCCGGGTGTTCTTATCGTGGAGGCGATGGCACAGGTCTGTGGCCTGTTATTCTCACAAAAGCTGGAGCATACCGGGAAATTAGCGGTGTTGTTGAGTATGGATGGGGTGAAGTTGCGTAAGGCTGTTGTCCCGGGGGATCAGCTTGTTCTTTACGCTGAGACAGTCAAGACCAGAACAAGAACCGCGCAGTGTCAGTGCCGGGCGATTGTCGGTGATGCGGTAGTTGCCGAGGCGTTAATAACATTTATGCTTGTAGATGATGAGAAGGTATAAAAATGGAATCAGTTAGTTGCCAATCGAGAAAAGAGGCGCAAAAAATGATTCAGGTACACCCAAGTGCTGTAGTTCACAAGGACGTTCAGTTGGGCCAGGATGTTACAATTGGACCCAATTGTGTTGTTGAAGGTGGGGTTTCAATCGGCTCTGGTACTGTCCTTGGTGCCAATGTGGTAATTGAGAGGGATGTCAGGATTGGAGAGGGCAATCGCTTTTATCCCAATTGTGTCATTGGGGGCCTGCCGCAGATGCTTGGATTGAGTCCTGATGAGGAGACCGGCGGTCTTGTGATAGGTAATCACAACACGATTCGTGAGCAGGTGACAATCCATCGAAGTTTTTATCCCGGCAAACTGACGGAAATAGGAGATGATAATTTTATGATGGTTGGTGCGCACGTTGGACACGACTGTGTGCTTGAAGATAAGATTGTTATGACCAACTGTGTTCTGTTAAGCGGCCATTGCAAGGTTGAGAAGGGGGCCTGGTTTAGCGGTCTGGCAGCGGCGCATCAGTTTGTTACTATCGGCAAGTGGTGTTATGTAGCGGGGCATACCGCGATTGTCCGGGATGTGCCGCCATTTTTGATTGTTGGCGGTGGATATCCGATGCGAGTTCGGGGGGTTAACGTGCGAGGTCTGAGACGAGCAGGATTTAGCCAACAACAGCAGCAGCGAATATATGATGCGTACAAGAAGCTCTACCACCACCAAGGAGGTACGCTACTGGAGAACACGAAGGCTTTGGCCAGTGAGGAGGGACTCGACGAAAATGTTCGGGCGATGATAGATGCGATAAACAAGAGCAGCCAGCATCGGTTTGGCAGATACCTCGAGACGTTCAGACATAGTTGATAGTCTCTGGTTCATTGAATAGTCATTAACAAAGAACACTGAGCGAAGTTATGCAAAATACTAAGGTACGTACTGCTGTTATAGGCGCGGGCAAAATGGGCGCCATCCACGCGAAGGTTTACAGTCAGCTGCCCGAGAGCGAGCTGGTTGCTGTGGTTGATACCGACGCAAACAAAGCAGCGCAACTGGCCGAGAAGTATAACTGTCAGGCATTTACCGATTGTGAGAATGTCATCGGGAAGGTTGATGCGGTAACGATAGCGACGCCGACTGTTACGCATCTGAAGCTGGCAAAAATCTTCATCAAGAACAGGATTCCGGTTTTGATTGAAAAGCCGCTCGCGGCCAATGTCAGAGAGGGCAGGAAGATAGTTGCTTTAGCTCAAAAGAATAAAGATGTTGTGGCGGTGGGGCATTCCGAGCGTTGCAACCCTGTTGTCCAGGCGATAAAGCGTCTTGATATCGAACCGAAGTTTATTGAGGCCCAGCGCGTCAGTCCGTATCCGTTTCGCTCGACCGACGTCGGAGTGGTGCTGGATGTAATGATACACGATATAGATATTATTTTGTCGCTGGCGGCAAGCAAGATAAAGAAGGTGGATGCGGTGGGCGTTAGTGTCATCGATGACAAGGAAGATATTTGTAATGCAAGGATTGTTTTTGAGAACGGGTGTATTGCGAATCTAACCGCCTCAAGGTTGGCGATGAAGACCGAGAGGAGGGTAAGGGTATTCAGCCGTCAGGCGTATTTGACTGTGGACTATCTCAAAAAGACGGGCATTGTTATCAAGGCCGACCCGAATATAAGTGTTGTCGAGTGGATAAAACAACAGAGAGAGTCGGAAGATTTTAATCCTTTGGCGGTGAATTGGAAGGACCTGTTGCATATTGAGCAGCTTGAGATAGATGACAAAGAACCTATTCGTCTGGAGCAGGAGGCTTTTCTGCGGGCGGTTAGGGACAGGACCTATACACCCGAGGTTAGTGCCGAAGAGGGTTTGGCTGCGCTTAAATGTGCCCGGAAGATACTCGACTGCGTCAAAAAACACAAATGGGATTGATTATTTTAGGACGTTTTCATTTTTAGAGGACCGGATTATGTATTGTAAGTTTTGGTTTAGTGGTATGGTTTTTGCGGGGTTGGTGTTGGCTTTGACAGCCAGCTGCAATGAGGAAGCATCTGAGGAACCGGGAGGCACAAGTATCATGACGAAGAGAGTGGAACTCCAGACAACGATGGGGGAGATAGTTATTGAGCTTGAAGAAGAGGCAGCGCCGATTACGGTGGAGAATTTTATTCGATATGTGGGGGAAGGTTTTTATGACGGCATCATATTCCACAGGGTTGTAAAGGGTTTTGTGATACAGGGTGGTGGATTTGCCGTCGATATGAATAAGAAGCCAACGCATCCGGCGGTTGTCAACGAATTCAAACTCAGCAATGTGCGTGGCACTGTCGCGATGGCGAAATTAGGAGGCGACCCGGACTCTGCCACATCGCAGTTCTTCATTAACCTCGTTGACAACACTCGCTTAGACAGTACCAATGGCGGATTTACAGTGTTCGGCAGGGTCATTGAAGGTATGGACGTCGTCGATTCCATCGGGGCAGTGAAGACGGCCACAAGGATGGGGACAATGGAAGGGCGCAGGGTCCCGATGAGCAATGTCCCTGATGTGCCTGTAGTGATAAAAACGGCTAAAGTCATCTCAGGTAAGTAAATGGCGGGCTTATGGGGTGTATAAGCTGGATATGAAACGCAAGATTCTCGTAGCCACTACGAATCCAGGGAAAATTGCTGAGTTAAGGGCGATGCTCGGCGCGGATATTCGGTGGGTTGGGCTTTCTGAATTCAAGGACCTCGGCGAAATCAAGGAGGACGGCAATACGTTTGCCGAGAATGCTCGTAAGAAGGCCGTGGGCTATGCGAAGGCTGCCGGCTTATGGACGCTTGCCGACGATTCAGGTCTGCTGGTTGATGCGCTCGGTGGGGCTCCGGGCGTAAAATCAGCGCGGTTCTCCGGCGAGAAATTAAAAGAGGAAGACAGAACGCTAATAGACCATCGAAATATTGCGAAGGTCCTGGAGCTTCTCGAAGGTGTTCCCAAAGAAAAGAGGACAGCGAGATTTGTTTGCTGTTTGTGTATGGCAAGTCCCGATGGGGTTTTAATTGAAACACGAGGGACGCTAGAGGGTTTTATAGCTGATAGAGAGATTGGAGAGAATGGTTTTGGTTATGATCCGGTTTTTTTTGTGCCGGACTTATACAGAACAGTGGCTCAATTATCT
>CAYSLN010000059.1:0-12320 GCA_964431825.1 uncultured Pirellulales bacterium
CTCCTGTTTTAGTTCTAATAACATCCGGTTTCGCTCCCATGCCATAATCTTTCTCAACCTTTTTGACACGGCAAACGAGACCTTCGGAAACTTTTGATAAATCTCCTTCAACTATTTTGGCAAACGACATCGTGTGGGTCACTCTCTGAACTTCTACGGTGGCAACGTAATTTTCAACCGCTCCGAGTGACTCTTGCGTATCAGCATCAAAGACTTCCTCGCCCTGTGCGAAGATGCCGAGCAGCGTCCCTGTTGCCAGCCTCTCACCACCCTGATTAAGGATTATCTGACCATCCTGTTGTACTGCGGCGACTTTGACAGGATACACACGGTCTATAATCGCTTCGACTACATCGTTAACTACGAGCGAGATAAAAGCATCACGTATCTGCGATGAGTCCCATTCCGCAGGATCCAGCTCATCAGCAAGGTCTCTGACTTCTTTGTTTTCCAGGTATTTCTGCACAGTTGACGCCACAACTATCTGCTTTGTGGCACTGTCAACAAGCTTATAATTGAAATTGAATCTCGCCTTGAACTCGGTCGCAGTGTAATCAGCGGCCTCTAGGTACTTAGCAATCTTCTCAATTTTAGCCTGTGATATGGTCCCAACGAGCAAATAGTCGGCACCAAGAGTTTCGATGAGCTTCGCCTGCTCGGCAACAGGGGCATCAAAGGAAAGAAGCATATTCCTTTCCCTGGCAAAGTCACTGATACTCTCCCGGTCGAGGACGGCAAATTTATTAGTCTGAGTCAGTCCCATAGCAAGTCGCTGTGAGAACAGCAACGAAAGTGCCTCGGCGGGTATTGTGACACCCAAGAAGTTGTAACTCCGCTGCAGTGTTTTTGCAGGCATTAAGGCAACTTTGACTCTTGTGGTCTGAGCTTGTGCACCGCGGTCGTAAACAGCAACCCGCAGTTTGACTTGGTAAGTGTTCTCATCAATTCGCTTTTCCTCAAGAACATCGTAGCTTTTAATGAGCCCGCCGATTTCGGTTGTATAGACTGTACCCCTTGTAGCAACATCTACAGAATCGAATTCGATTCTCCTACCCCCGGGTTCTTTTGCGCTTACTCCGGCGCCTGCACCACGAAAATCAAATTCATAGCTGCCTGAATCGACTTTAACACCCCTTACCTGCTCAACCGCCCTGTACAAAGCACTCTTTACGGCTTCGTCTCGGTTGTGTCCCTGACCAATAACTTCTCGTATAACAACGTTGTCTGTCTCGGTCTTCAAAAGGCCGGCGGGTGCATCTTGTTTGCTGCCGGCATCACCGGCAGGACTACGCCCTGCTGCCGGCGCACCATCAGCAGTTACAACTGCAATAACAAGCAGGCAGAACACAAATATACCCATTATTTTTTTCATCTTTCCACCCTTTGAAAAACCTTTCTATTAAACCCTTTTACCAACCAACGGATTTATTGCTGCCTCTTTTGCCGACAATAACCTCATCCTGCCAAAACCTAAGTCCGCTCTTAACGCTGCTCAGCTTCAACTGGAAATAGTACTCAACCTGCTGGCGGTTTCTATCATAGCGGATATTCCTCTGAAAGATTTTACCAGAGATAGTCAGTTCCGGTGCTATGAGAGTTTGTCTTTCGGCCACCGTGCCTGGGTCAAACTCTTCAGAATCCCTCAGTTCTCTTGTCTCATGGATAAGCTTGTCGGAACCACTGCCGATCGCGGATGTCATAACTGCCTGTCCACTGTTCAACATTTCCGTCTCGACCTTTGCCATTAGCTGGTCGGTGTCGATTCTCTGCATCGTATCATTTACGATCCGGCCAGTGGCCACTACATATCTGCCGCCACCTTGCTTTTTGAGGGCACCAGAACCAAGCATTGACTGAACCAGCTCACTTGCGGCAACATCGAAGTCTCTGTAGTCCAGGGCCATAACGGGCTTGCCTTCATCGTGCATAACATCGATGTTTACCGTTTCCTCCCCACAACCTGCTATTAACATAGCAATTACAGTCACGAAATTTAGTATCTTTCCTTTCATAATTTACTCCCACTTTCTTGTATCCATTCTGAAATCTACAGCTGCCGGTTTCGGTGCAACGGCCTTAAAACTAAAAGGCGATTTCCCCATTGCCGACATCGGCAGCCAAACACTTGTTTTGGTCCCAATCAAAAAACCATCGTTATCCAGCCACTCGACTCTGTACCTGAAGCGTTTGGTCTGAAACGACTTGTTAAAACCTGAGACATGAAGCTCAAGCAGGTCAGCATCATTCCTCCTGGTAGTAGCCTCGGTGATTTCGAGGCCTTCACCAAGCAAGGCACTGAAGGCATGGACAACAGGTCTGGTGACAATATTGCTATCGAGGCTGTCACTTCTGATTTCTTCTCTCAGGTGAACTCTTTTGTCATGCGGTTGATAACAACCGAAGCCCAAAACCATTAACGCAATTAGTATTAATCCCAACTTCTTCATAATATTTCTCCATAAACACTTATGCCAATAATCTAATATGTTATCAGGTCATAAACCGGATTTGCCCATTCGAACGGTATTTTAACATAGAGCATTGCATTTTTACAAGTGGGAATTTTTACTTCGATACCTGCCCTGCCGGGGGGCTTTATAGTCACTGACCTGTCCGTGGGTATGGGCAGCCTGGCAACCTGGAAATCCTTTGGCAGGGTGGTCCAAATCCTGACATCGGCTGAGGTTGTGGCAGCCGAATAAATACTAACAAAAAGAGAGGCAAGAGCTGCTGAGGAGTCGTCTTCTTTGCCCGCGGCATACTGGGCTACCGCCTTTGCGGTGGCGGACATAATGGCCCTGGTCAGAATACCTTTAAAGTCCTTATTGAACTCCGTTTGTATAACCCTGTCCATATCCGCAACGAGCTGTGTTTTGTAATTACGCCCGGCAGCTTCAACCGACAAGCAGGAATAAGCCTGTTCTCTGAATCTGAGTTTTGGCAGAGCGATCCCGACATATTTAACCTTATCCGTAGCAACAAACAAGGGAATGTCGATTCTCGACTCTTCTTTAACCGGCCCCATACCGTTTTCAAATATCACCCATAACGTGTCTTCTAACTTTTTCTTACCGTCGAGAATCTGCTCGGTGACAGCCATATCTTCGGCTATATAATCGTTGTCGCTAACCATTCCGTATGATTCCTTCAGAAATGTAGCAGCTTTTGAGTAGTCGCCGACGAGATTAAAAAAAACTCCGGCCATATAGGTTGTGAACGGATTAACGAAGTCAGGGTAGGCTTCAAATTCATGCAAACCGGGATACCTTTCAGCTATCAACTCCTCTATCTCGGGATTTTCTATGTTTTCTTTAACATGCGATTTCTTTTTCTTCTCTTCTTTCTCTATTTCACTTTTCAGCTTTTTTATTTCCTGTGCGAACTTTTCCTTTGCTCGTCTTTGTCTGTCAAGAGCCCTGTTGAACTCCACTCGCGCAAGATCGTTCTCTCCCAGTGTCATAAAGTTCAAGGCTTTGTAAGTGTTGACCATTATACCATCGTATTCCTCGCCCACATAAGGAACGACACTCTCGTTAATAGCAATTGCAGCAATGGAATCGGCGGCTTCGTTCTGGTAATCAAAGAAATTCAGCATCTCTTCTGATTTGTCAAAATAATCATTACTTTGTCGATGGTTTTGCTTAATCCTCTCAAGGCAACCGAGCTGCATTGACCATAGTAAATCTTCCCCTCGAGGATTCTTGCTGTTACTGATTTTTGACACGGCAAATTGTGTTGACTTTTCGAAATCGAATGGTTCCAGATAATCCGCCTTAAAAGAGCTGTTAAAGTTCACAAGGTGGCTTTTGGACGCGTTACACCCTACAATAAACAGTGTCAATACTAACAACAAATGCAGAACATGGTTAGAATACTCTTTGACTGTCATAGGCACCCCTTTTGCCGTTTTTATAATGCTATACGAGTTCCATATATTGATGAAGTTACTACAATAATCAGGTAACTTCAGGTCTTAAAAAGATCATTGCTCTGCCCGGAATCTCAGCCTTTACCTCACCTGAATTATACAATAGAACAAAACCAACGCATTTTAACATTTAATCGATTCACTTCTGGTTGTCAAACTTTTTTTGGTGGTTGGTGTATTGCCCATCGTTGAAAAGAACTGCCCGATCTTGCCCGAAAAGACATAAGCAAGCTAACGCCTCACAGAGTCGTCAGAATTGTCTCCCTTCATAGCTGTTCCACGGTATCGACCGCCTACATAGGTGGGGTAATTACAGATTGAAAAAGCGATAAATGTTCAAAGGTAAGTGAATACAATATATGTTATACTGATACTTTTACTTAGTTCAGAACAACCGTTATACCAAAAGGACATTTCTCTAAATGTCCTTAGTATTGTACTAACTTCTTCATCCATCCGAAGGGTGAAAATCTGCTACGAGAAAACCTGGATGGTAGACTTTTGCATGCCTTCTTTACTATCCCCTGTATCTTTTTAGCTTCCTTAGGAGACAATGCCTGACCCACCATGGGGTCAAATACATCGATTCCACCTGCTCTACCTCCACCACCAAAGATACCAATGTCGGCAACCCCACCAAAGCTACTTTCTGAAAACTTGGATAGACTCCGCCCGGTTTTGCCTGAACTACTACCCATCCATAAAACGCTGCTGTCCCGGACCTTCATCAACTTTGCCGTTATCCTCATCTCTTCTCCAAAGTTGGGTACGTTAACGATAAGTACTGTTGGGAGCTGGAGAAATCTTCCGATTTCAACCGCCTCCGCCTCGGCCGTTAAAGACTCTGCTTTAAAATTCTGTTCCTCAAGCACACTTATAATCTGAGGGCGTTCTATAGGGGCATAACCCTTGTCCAACAATTCCATCGTGAAGAAATCCGCGATTTGATTCTTGATCTCCTCCCCTCCCACGGCCCCTACAACATCTACAACAGCAATCATATCCAACTGATCAAAATCAAAACCAGCTCTTACATAGCTTCTGCCCCCCCTTGTGAAACAGCCACCCACAAGTAAAGCTGCCAATATTGTACTTATGAATACGAATCTCATAACCTATACCTCCCATAGGAAAAACAGACCAATTAAACAATACTAATACATTTTAGTATAATAGACCCTTTTTGTCAATAAGTGCCTATTTTTCGCACTTTTCCCATTGTTACAAACCGCATTTTGATACTGTTATCAGCGTTTTTCAAAAAAAGTAACGCTATTATAATGGTATCTAACTGATTTCAAAGAGCATTCCTTCACTTAAGCCTTCTATTTATCCACCTAACAAGTAATAAAACAGCTCTGCCGCCGCTCCCGTAAAATGGGAATCCCGATTCGAGCGTTATACTAAATCGGATTATAAGCAACATCCGCGAAACCAAGCTGCTTTTGTGGCTTATCCGGCCACTTCAATACATCAAATAAAAACTCACTCGCCTGCCGTATCATCACACCAGGCATACAAGGGCACATCTCAAATGAGCCAATTACATCATTGTCATATTTACTCAAAACGTTTAATAAATAGTCCCAATTTTCACGGGGTATACCGCCGTGCAGGCCGGGTGGTTCATGGTCGTCTGTTTGGCCATAATTGTCAGTCAGGTGCAAATGAGCTATCCTCGATGCTAGCTCGTCCACATACTGCTTGAAATCAAACTGCGTGTCGAGGTTGACGTAGCCCGTGTCGAGACAATACCAAATGGACTCAAATTTATCTCCCACTTTCTTAAGCATCGGTAATGGACCTGTTTCGAGACACAATCTTACTTCTTTTGCTTCCGCTAATTTGACCACCTCAGCAGCAAAATCAAAACCGTCAGAATTCGTGTTAGGGGCAATCCCCAGGCACTGTAACTCAGCCACAACATTTGCATTAAGTAGCCTAGCACACTCGATTTGGTCGGCCCACTGCTCTAATGTGGCTTGATCGTTGCGAGAACGCATCGAGACCGGCATATCGGCAGTTGCAGCAGCCAGCCTGGGCCAATTACGCTTCTCGTAACGGCACTCGTTCTGGCCTCTTATATTGGGCCATAACTCTATACCAAAGCCCAGAGACTTTAGGAACTGACACTCCTGTTCAAAAGAAAGGGGGTGTTCGCGCCACCAAAATACCATTGTGGAAACAACATATCTAATTCGCATCATGCCATCTCCATGTTCGCCACATATGATCCCTGCTGCCTAAAATTCCAAGCGTTTAGCTTAAAAACTCCGGTTTTCATCTGAAAACCTGTGGCTATTGGCAAATTAAGTCATCCTCAAGGCTTTTGAGAATACTAAAAACCTCAATAAACACTCAAAAACGCTGTTTTCTCTGGCTAATCGCATACGTAAAATTATTATCGATTAAAAACTAACGCAGATTCAAAGTTTCTTGTGAACTTCCGCACTTTTTAGGAAAAAACACAACATTTGAATCACCCGCCGTAAATGTCCATATTTCCCCCAAAGTAGCCTTGGAGTGTACAAAATCGGTATAGGGTACATACTTGGCGTCAAGATAATGCGTAGATTTAACCCCTGGTATAAAGCGATGCTCATACTTATTTATGAGCTTGAAAGAAGTACTAATGATGTGTGTGATTTAGAAAAGTAATCTGACAGCTGTTAAGCCAGATAAGGAACTTTGGAGCCACTGCGAAAACCGAGTTAACAAAACTCTTGTTCGAAAGGATTTATTTATTTGGGCCCGAACTTCTTGCGGTAATCTGATGGACTCATCCCCTTCTGTTGCTTGAAATAGCGAGATATGTTACTTGCATCTGGATTCCCCAATAACCGTGCAATCTGGGATATTGATAAATTCGTGTCAATTAACATACCAGCCATCCGGTTAACGCGGGAGTATTTGATCTCGTCATGCACTGAGTGAGCGAGTACCCTCCGGAAACGCTGCTCCAAAGCCCGACGGGACAGGCCAACAGCCTCTGCAACGTCACCGACCTGGATCACTTCTCTGAAATTCTTGCGAATGAAGCGAACTGCTTCAACTATCTTGCTATCTTCTATCGCCATGACATCCGTTGACTGCCTGGTTACTACATGCAAAGGAGAAATGACCACTTCCTTTTCAGTCTCTCCCACTACTTCTCCCTTCATCATCTTATCCAGGACACGAGCGGCTTCGTAACCCACCCTTTCTGTACTTGTAGCTATACTTGATAACTGCGGATAGGATAGGTCACAAACCAATTCGTCATCATCTACGCCCAGAATGGCCACTTCCCCGGGCACTTCGAAACCTGCGATCCTGCACGCCGTCAGAACGTCTCGACTGCGGTCATCGTTACAGGCCATTATGACTATAGGTTTCGGCAGCGATTTGATCCATTCGGCAATTATAGATTGTTCCCCCTCCGTAGCACTTGTGCGCTTTGCATCGGGCCGCCGATAGAAATGAGTCTTAAAACCCGCCTGCTCAAGTATCCCGCTGAAACTATCACCTCGTCGCTGAGACCAAATCGCATCTTCAAAACCGCAAAAGGCAAAACGCTGAAACCCACGCTCCAAGAAGTACTCGGCGGCCATCTGGCCAACTGCAGCATCATCAGTCACCAAGCGACACACATCTAAAGCAGGCTTTTCTATACCACATATCACCGCAGGAAGACCAAGTTTGACAAACATCTCAATAACATTGGCATCCCACGTGGGGGCGACGATACCATCGGCATCCAGATCTTTCATCCACTTGTATGATGGCTCTATACCCTCTCTGTAAAATTCCGGCCCCATGAAGAAAAGCCAGGGACCGCGAAGCTTGGAGTACTGTGCGATGCCGCGGAGCAATCCCCTGCCGTAGGCTCGTGATCTCTCTACTAAAAATATAACTCTCGGAATTCTGTGCATGACTTATTCGTACAACATCTCTGTTATGCCCACAAGGGGTAATGCACAAAATGACGGCTGTTACGCGCATAATGACGTATATCTTGGCGAGAAAGTGCTACGTAAGAACCAAACGTCACGTGCGTAAGAGACCGGAAGCCTCTTTCGAACTAAGCCTGCCTGCCAGCCATGAATTGTGCTGTCTTGAACAAAGCCTCCTTGGCATCGCTTTCCGCCAAGCCACTCAATCTCTCGACCGCTTTGGCAGCAAATCCTTGAGCCGTACCATGAGCATATTCCAAACTGCCGTGGGCCCTTAGCATCTCTACCAGGGTCTCTCTGCTGTATTGTGTATCATAACTGGCCTTTTGCCCCACAGACAAGGAATTCATGACTGCGCTTTTCCCCCTCTCCTCCACCGTTCTTAGCAAATGTATTACAGCCAAAGTCAGTTTATTTTTGCCAACATCGCTGCCAGCTGTTTTACCTGTTTGGTTTTCATCACCCGTTATATCGAGTAAATCATCGGTAATTTGAAAAGCAATACCGGCATTCATCCCAAAACCCGCCAGCGACTCTATCTGGGCTTCGGTTGCCTCAGCCAGAAGACCGCCGAGACGACAACAGCCGCCAAAAAAAGCAGCGCTCTTTTCGGTAATCACCTCGATATATTCAGCCTCGCTCAACTGCCCTCCCTGCTTTCGCAGGGACATCTGCCTCATTTCACCTTCGCAGGTACGAGCAGCGATGTCTACAATATTATCAGCTATTTTCGGCTGCAAATGGATACACATCTTGAAGACCCTGCTCAACAAAAGATCGCCCAGCAACACAGCAGACTCGTTACCCCAAAGACTATTGACCGTAGGCAGTCCTCGCCGTTTTTGCCCTTCATCTATAACATCGTCGTGCAGCAGTGAAGCATTGTGAACCATCTCAACAATCGCACCAACACGGATAGTTTCGTGTGGCATATCATCAATCCTGCTAATACAGGAATTCTTTTTTTCTTTTTCGCAAGATGTATCACATATGGCGAGGTACGACAATAATACCAGTCCGGGCCGAATCATCTTACCGGCATGGCTACTGACATAATCCAGCAGTGGTTTGATGTCTTCTGTCTTAGCGGCTGTGGTCAACTGCTCATTGATCAGTTTCCTAACCTGGCCCAATTGGCAATTGATTAGCCCAAAAGCAGGGACCTCACTCCATGGGGTCTCGTTTGACATGTCCGTATGTACAGGTAGCTCCATGACTGTTCGCAAAAAATAGCTTCAAATTTTGAGTTGTGAGTTGCAACTAAGAACTAAAAACTCAACATTCATGACTTTTGTCCGTGGGCGTATTTGAAGAACTTTTTTCTAAGTAGTTTTGTGATAGGTCCGGGCTTGCCGTCACCGATTCTCCTGCCGTCGATCTCCACGATTCCAATTACCTCGGCAGCCGTGCCTGTGAGGAAAAATTCATCGCAAATATACAAATCACACCTCGTCAGGTTTTTCTCAACCACCTCAAGATTTTCCTCCTTCGCCAATTTGATAACGACACTTCGCGTTATCCCTTCCAACGACCCGGCTTCGACCGGTGGCGTGTAAACCACGCCGTCTCTCACGATGAAAACATTGTCACCTGTAGCTTCGGCAACATAACCTTCGTGGTTATACATAATTGCTTCAGGAACATTATTGTCGAGCGCCTCTATCTTGGCCAGAATGTTATTGAGATAGTTCATGCTCTTGATCTGAGGCGGCAGCGCCAACGGATGGTTACGAATCGTAGTCGCACTGATTACCTTCATTCCTGTTTCGTAAAGTTCTTCCGGGTAAAGCTGAATATTGTCAGCTATAATAAACAATCTGCTTTTCTCGCAGATAAAGGGATTCAATCCTAAAGTTCCCACTCCTCGGGTAATCCCCATCCGAATATAACCGTCGATAACGCCGTTGGCTTCAACAGTTTTTTTAACCGTACCGATAAGTTTGCTCTCGCTCATAGAGACCACAAGGCGAATCACCATGGCCGACCTGAAAAGCCTCTTGATGTGGGCTTCCAGCTCAAATATCTTGCCGTTGTAAACACGAATGCCCTCAAAAACACCATCGCCATAAAGCAGGCCATGGTCGAAAACGGATATCTTAGCATCTGCCTCGTCAACAAGTTTGTCGTCAAGCCAAATTTTCAATCCCATAATCTCACATCTCGTATTATGTCATCCGAATTTGTCTTTTTGTGATTCTTGTTAGCCCACGCTGTGCAACTTCCTGCAAATATGGGTTCACCTTACATATCACGCACGATTCATTTTACCGTCAGCCAATGTAATTATCCGTCCAGCCCTTTGTGCTATCCTTTCATCGTGGGTTACCATAACAATTGTCTGGCCGGCTCTATTCAATTTTTCAAAAACATCTAAAATATCGTTTCCTGTTGCAGAGTCAAGATTCCCTGTCGGCTCATCGGCCAAAAGCAAACTGGGCTTATTCATCAATGCCCTGCCGATAGCGGCCCGTTGCCTTTCGCCGCCGGAAAGCTGATAAGGCTTATGATTCGCCCTTTCACCCAGGCCAAGTTCGCCAAGCAATTCCCTCGTTCGGCTCTTTGTCGACCTGCGAGATATAAACCAGCCGACCACGCTCTTCGAGGCCATAGCCGGCAGGTAAACATTCTCTAATACACTTAATTCGTCCAATAAATGATAAAACTGAAAAACAAAACCTACTATTTTGTTACGGAACTTATTCAATTCGCCGGCACTAAACCGGCCCACGTCCCGACCCTCAAACCTCACCAAACCCTTATCTGGTCTGTCCAATCCGCCTAATATGTGCAACAGTGTGCTTTTACCACTGCCCGAGGTCCCGACTATTGCGACAAACTCCCCTTTCTTGACATCCAAATTGACACCCTTTAGTACCTTGACTTCCGTGGCGCCCATCCGATAAGATTTATAAACCTTTTCGGATTTTAGTATAAACTCTTCCCGTTCCATAATGGTCATCAACTTGTAAAATATCGCGATTCGGCACGCAAATCAGCCATACCCTGGCCGCATAATAAGCACCCATCTGGTGACGTACAAGCACAATTTTACTTTTTATTACTGCGTATCTACCATACAATTACCAGAGAACCTTAAAGCAAAATCAAGACATAATTCATCCCGATGCCCTTCAGAAACTGAATGAGAAACATCCGAACACAAAATGTTTCAGTAACGGCGGCCCAAGAATATTACAGCATGTGTTTGGATAAGGATTACGATTCCGGAGTATACGAGATTTGGCAAAATAGTTTGGTTATACACCTCATGCCCGTTCGCGTGGCAAAGAAACACAAATTATTAAATAAAAAGCTGGTTTTAAAACTTACAGCTGGATTTCTGTAACAAACGCATGGCTGGACGAACCATTTTCGCTACATTTTGACATGATGGTAGTTATCCGGACAGGCTCTATCTCCTCAAGTTTTTCTTGACTTGGTGACGGTCGATTTGGTATAAAGAAGGTGATACGCAATATGAGGTTTTTTTGCGCAAAATCAAGGCTTTTGGAGCAGGGGAAAGGCTATTTGACGTGTGTTATGTAGGGTGCAGAGTCTGTGCTGTGGGCTTTGCAACCCAAAAACAAAGGTTTTTACACTTCAATTAACAGCTCATATTGAGCTTTGAGAGGAAGGAGGTAGGACAAGGTCTTATAAAAAGGCGCCAAAAGGGCACGTGAAAAAACTCAAAACCGAAAACTATTCTCATCGTTTGTCGAAGACAATGAGTGTCTTCGGTGTATGGCCAAGAGATAATTCGTTGTTTAACCCTTTTATGAAGGAGGAATTATTATGTGTAGAAGATCGATTTATTTAATTTTCGTTATTGTAGTGTTGGCGTTGGTTCAAGTGAAAGTGGTCTACGGTTTCGATCCGGATACGGACCCGAGTCTTGTCGGTTGCTGGAAACTCGATGAGGGTACCGGCACAACGGCGGCTGACTCGTCCGTCAACGGCAACGATGGCACCTTCTATGGTGATCCGGAATGGGTAGCCGGCTGGTTTGGTTGGGCGTTGGAATTTGACGGCGATGACTATGTGGACACCGGCTATACAGAAAACCTGGCTAATTGGACTATGGCTGCCTGGGTGACTAGCCCTGCCGCACCGTCGGGAGAGCAGCCGAGTGGGCCGGTACATCGGGAGGCGAATTATCAGTTTAACTGGAACCACACCCAGGGAGATTGGCAGGGGGCGGTAGGCGTGAGCGCCGGTGGATGGCATGCTGCAAGCTTTGGCCCGTTAGAGGCCAATACATGGTATCACCTGGCTGGAACGTATGATGGAGATGAGCTCGAGGCGTACAAAGATGGCGTCTTAATTACGACTAATAGTGCTCCATCCGGCTCTCCCGCTAACGAGGGGAACAGCCTGAAATTTGCACGGCATGGAGCGAGCGCCACGCAGTATTTCACTGGCACAGTCGACGACGTCCGCATCTACAACCGGGCGCTGACACA